>JALWQB010000167.1 GCA_026994795.1 Deltaproteobacteria bacterium | reverse complement strand
TTTACCATTTTTTATACGATAATACAAGGTTGACATTACACTATAGCGATCGACCAAGGTCACCTGCCGACAATCCGCAAGCCCGCAGGGCGCAGCGGATTGGCGGTCAGGTGCACCGACTGGTTAGGCTCTTTTTTCTTTTAATAATCTTTTGCTATCTTTAATGCCTATATGCGAAAATATTTCTTTTCACCTCTTTTTATTTATTTATAAAGGAAAAAAGAGAGAAAGGGAGAAAAAGAAAAAATGAGCAGGATAGAGACGAATTATGGGCAATTAACATAGATAGTAAACTTCTCCCTTATCTCATATTTTCTGCGGGATTTTTTATCCATGCGTCTTATATCCCAAAAGGGAAAGAGGATGACAGCAGTGCAGAATATAACAAACCAAAAGGCATAGGTATCAGAGACATGATAGTGGTTTTTTATAAAAGAAGTGCCAATGGCCAGATAGATCATAAAAAGAGAAAAGACGAACCACAAACAAAATAACCCTTTAATAAACCCAAAAAACATAAGTATTACCTCCATTAACATAGCAATAAGTATGTATGAGCAGAACACAGGGCCATTTAAGAAGGCCATGAGGGCAACGGCACGTATAGTCGCTTGTTATTCATTTTCAAATAGTCGTCCTTGCATTGTATATTTCCTAATTCTGGCTTCTGCCAATCTCACATAGTCAGGATTATTATCATATCCTACATAGTTACGGCCTGTTTTTAGAGCTGTTAAGCAAGTTGTTCCACTACCAACAAATGGATCTAACACTATATCATTCTTAAAAGAATAAAGTTGTATTAACCTATAAGGTAATTCCTCAGGGAAAGGGGCAGGATGACCGATTTTTTTTGCTGATACTGCAGGAAATGTCCATACACTTTTAGTCCAGTCAAGAAATTGTTCTTTTTTAATAGTACTTTTTTTCTCTCTTCTTGTTCTAGAAAAAGTCTTTTTACAAAAAATTAAAATATATTCATGAATATCTCGTAAAACTGGATTAGCAGCAGACAACCAACTACCCCATGCCGTTGATGGGCTTGCACTTGATGCTTTATTCCAAATTATTTCCCCTCTCATTAAAAAGCCGTTCTCAAGCATACCTTGAATAATATAACTATGTAATGGGATGTATGGTTTTCTGCCTAAATTTGCTACATTTATACAAGCCCTACCGCCTGGAACAAGCACCCTGTATGTTTCCCGCCACACTCTATTTAGAAGTTGTAAATATTCTTCAAGAGATAAATCTTTATCGTATTCCTTTGCAACATTATATGGTGGAGAGGTAATCATTAAATGAATGCTATTATCTGGCAGCTCAGACATAGATTCGCTTGATTTGCAAAAAATCTTATTTAAGTATTTGCTATCAATTAGATTTTCAATATATTTTACTTTCTTAGCCGGAGTTATGCCTTCATAAAGACGAGTATTATAAAACTTTGTAGAATCATGATTGATTCTTCCTGGAGTTCCAAATGAACTGGTTTTTGTCCCTAAGCGTTTAAGTGTCATTAGTTATTCCCTTATTAATTTTAAAAATTTCTCAGCTTTTTGTTCATAGGTAGCCTCTCTATTGGCAATTTCTATAATTTGACCTAATTCTTTCTTAGTTTTCATGCTTGAAAAGAATTCCATGTCTTTGTTTAATAACTTATCAAAAGCATTATATAATTCTTGAATAGAATCAAACCTTATGAATCCTCTGTGTTCAGTAGATTTTATATTTTGGCCGTTATTATCTAATGGCTTTGGATTAATTGACCAAAAGCCTTGTATCACCCCAGTTTTTTCAAATGATCAACTTTTTTAAAATAACTTTCTTTTATTGGTGTATTTCCCAAAATAATTATTGGGATTTGCGATGCCTTATATCCTGAAACCCTTATATTTATGCTTTTTCCAATAGCCTTTAGCATAGAATCAGAACGCAACAGCCCAGGATTTCCTTGATGAGTTTTATAATCCCCAATACATATTATATTCCCATCTCTATATTCCCAGTTCCATACAATTGACATTTTTACTTCAAAAATAGCTACAATGTCTTCAGGTTTTTGTTCTCGTTTTTTAACCTTACAAATTGCAACATCGGCAGGCGAGCGAGGAGAAAGAGCTATTTCTTTACAAATTATTCCTTGAACAGCATATAAGTTATAATTCTTTGCGAAATTATGCAATAAATCTACTGAATATTTTTCTGTAAAGTTGCCAATCAAGGCATTTCTGCTTTGCAGGGTAGATTTTTCCCCTTTGTAAGATTTAGGCCAATAGGCATAAAATCTTCCATTGTCTGAAATATAAAAAAGTTGTTCAGGCTCTGCAAAACTTTCTAATGCTTGACTAAAAAATGCAATTTCTTTCTCTTTTGTCCATAATTCAGGCATACAATTATCCTTATATTGCCTAACCACGATTAGTAAAAATAGCTCTAAACTTAAATTATGTTAGCTAAATCCTGCACGGCAAAAGGGGGCAAAAATGAATTTTAAACGAATAAATAAGGGGTTAGCTAACATTAAACTTGTCTGTAAAATTCACTTTTTGAGTGAACACAAATCTCAGCTTTTTTGCCCCCTTTTGCCGCTCTTCGGGATTGGCGATTTTACCCAATCTCTTATGTTAAACGAGACGATGTAGGGGCGAAAAATTTTTCGCCCCTACAGGCTTATACCAATACCAATACCAAGATTTTATACCACCATATTGTCTCTATGTATAACCTCTGGTATAACTGAAAGCCCAAATTTTTCAGATATTTCCTTGCTTCTCATGCCGATAATCCTATTTAACTCACTGGAACTCCAGTTAATTATCCCTGTAGCGATATTATTACCGTCTTTATCCTTACAGATAACACATGCCCCTTTTTCAAACTCTCCTTCTATAGAAGTAATGCCTACTGGAAGAAGGCTTTTGCCCCTGTTTAGAATGGCATCTTTTGCCCCGTCATCCAGAAAGAGCATCCCTTCAGGGTGCAAGGTACATGCAATCCATGCCCTTTTACCCTTTAGCTTTGGCCTCTTCATAGGGAGAAAGAGGGTTCCTACAGGTCTTCCCTTTATAATTATATCCGTTAAGCAGTCAGGTCTTCTGCCCTTTGCAATTATCATCGGCACCCCACTTGCGGTTACGAGCTTGGCTGCCTCAACCTTTGACCTCATCCCGCCACTGCCTGCTTTACCAGGCTCTTCTCCAGCCATATTGATTATGTTCTCATCTACTGCCTCCACAATGGGGATAAGCCTTGCATCTTTACTGTAGCGCGGGTCAGCAGAGTAAAGCCCATCTATATCACTGAGGGTAATAAGGAGGTCGGCGTCTAAAAGGTCAACAATCAATACTGAAAGCGTATCATTGTCTGTAAACTGTATCTCTTCAGTGGCCACTGTATCATTTTCATTTACAATAGGGATAATCCCCCATTTTATAAGGGTCTGAATAGTATTCTTGGCGTTTCTATAGCGCCTTCTTGATATAAGGCCGTCTCTTGTAAGGAGTATTTGGGCAACCATTATGCCAAATCGTGAAAATGCCCTCTCATAACACTCCATGAGTCTGCCTTGGCCTATTGCGGCAATGGCCTGCTTTTCAGGGATGGTCTTAGGGGTTATCCTGTGGCCTACTTTAGAAAGCCCTGCGGAGATGGCGCCGGAAGAGACAATTACTATATCCCTTCCACCCTGAACAAGCCTTGCAATCTGGCTTGCAAGCTCAATTATAATGGTCTCATCAAGCCTTGTATCGGCAGTAAGGACAGCGCTGCCTATCTTTATCACAATACGTCTGCATTGACTCCTCACCTCTTTCCATTTCCGGGCTGTCCCGTCCTGATTATTATTAGAATTTATACTCATTTTCATAGCAACTAAGCCCTTAATAATACTTTAATACATTATGCTGACCTATTAGCAGCGCCCCATTTATGAACAGTTATGGATATAAGAGATACGCCTTTCTCTCTTCATTAAATGAGTTAATATCACTTCTCATGGATATGTAAAGCTCTTCGATTGCCCCCTCCCTCAGCGCATCCCTTACAGACTTGCTCCCTGCTATCACATCAAATGGCAGCTTATCATATACATATTCATAAGGCGGGGGAATAAATGAAAAATTTTCTCCTTCTACCCTCATTACTGAAGCTATAAAAGAAAGGGTGAAAAAATACGGGCAAAAATTTTG
>JALWQB010000166.1 GCA_026994795.1 Deltaproteobacteria bacterium | reverse complement strand
AATGCAAACAAGGACAAAAACGGCATGGCATGGCGTCTTGAGGACTTTAACGGCGATGGAAGGCTGGATATTGAGATGTGGACAGGAAAGGGCAGGCAGATATTGTATCAGATTGGGGGATAAGTAACTATTGAAGCGATTTCTAAGCAGAATATCGTTTTTAAGAAGGAAGATTCCGCTTTATTCCTTGGGTCATCTTTACTGAGATAACAGAGTGATACAGAAATACCCGACTTCGGACTTAGAAGTGATTTATATCAAGAATCAGTGTTATACCGCTTAGTTAGAAAAATACTCGTGCCGAATATAAGCTGCAAATTTTTTTTAAGGAGGCAATGGAATTAAGAGTAATGCTATGAGTGAAAAAAAAAGTACAAAAGACAATAAGAAACGAAAACGGCAATTTAAGTGTGTTGCGTGCAAACGCGAACTTCCCTTTTGCTGGAATTGTCCTTGCGGTTTTCAAATATGTGATGATTGTATGAAGGAAAATATGTGGGGGATGTCTAATGGGCCTACTTGGGTCTGTCCTGACTGCGGCAGAGTAAGGATGTTTTAAGAGAATATTGTATAATATCAAAAAGATATTTAATTTTTAACTACCGAATTTTTTGGAACATCAGATCTGGACGAGAAAACAGCTTTCAGCAATAAGTCGTAATGGATATTTTTGATACAATAGGTCAGTGTTTTTGCATTGGGGTTCCAGAAGAAGGCGTTACGCCACAATATCTTGATATTATAAGAGAAATACGCCCGGGGGCATTTATACTCTTTAGCCGAAACACTAAGGGTGGAAGAGAATTTGTTAAGGATTTGACAAATCTTCTCTCAGATGCCCTTGTCGTTACAGGCTCTCCACCCCCTATAATCTGTGTTGACCAAGAGGGAGGGAAGGTATCAAGGCTAAGGCCTCCTCACTGGCCGTATCTTCCATCTTTTGAAGAATTATCTAATGCCTCAGAACCAGAGAAGGCTGTCAGTGATTGCGCCGTGTTATGCGCAAGCATGTTAAAGGAATGCGGCATAAATATGAACCTTGCCCCATGTCTTGACTTGAGATCAAAGGGGAAGTGCAATCCTGTTTTATCAGAGAGGACATTTTCTCAAGACCCTTATAAGGCGGCAAGGCTTGGGGAGATTTATATATCAACCCTTCAAAAGATGGGCATACTTTCTGTTGCAAAACACTTTCCCGGCATTGGCGGCCTTGATATTGACCCTCATACTGACATAGCAATGATAAGGCGCTCAATTCAAGAGACAGAGGAGGCGCTTTTTCCATTTATCTCTGCTATTAATTCAAATTGCGCTGGCATAATGACATCTCATGTCATAGAGCCCAATCTTGACCCCTCAGAAATAGCCACCTTTTCACAGCGTATAGTGAAAATAATGATAAAAGAACAGTATGGATTTGAGGGTATAGCCCTTTCAGATGACCTTTTTATGGGTGCAATCAGAAGGCATATACCGCCCTTTATGGCAGGTAAAAAGGCGCTTATGGCGGGCCATGACATGCTCTTATATTGCCATAGGCCGGATATTACATTAAGGGCGGTAAGGAAGATAAAGAAAGAGGCACAGACTGACGCCATGCTGTTAAAAAGGCTTATAGATGGCTCTCAGAGCGTGCTTAAAGTGAAAAATAGGATATTATTAAGCTGAGATGCATACACTTATCCAAACCGGCCGCCCAATATTATCCAAGCCGGCCGGTGATTCTTATCAAACAAGGCCAGTGATTCTTATCAAAATTAGTGGATCGTTTTCTAAGAAGCATATCATTATTTATGGCAACAACTTCAAATCAATATTAAAAACAATGGGATAAAACCATTGCTACAAATGTAGGGGCACGTTGCAACGTGCCCCTACCGAGCCCGCGGGGGACCCCCTATGAAAATTCTAAATCCGGTATCTTACCTATAAACGGCATATTATTCCTTCTTTTTTACGGTGTTGGAGAAACTATACCACAATTCTAATCATTATGAAATACTGTTTAGGAATCGATCCACTAGAGGCTATAGGAATGTAGAGAATTTTATCACAATGATTTATCTTCTGGCCGCTCCAATTGGAGAGCTATTGTGCACATAAATCCACACAAAATGCCGAAGGGCATTATAAATCTCCCCCCTTTTTTAGCGCCATAAGGTCATGGCCTGATGGGTACTGAAATAGCCTTAAATGAAATATTGATATGGAGGATAGCAGGTGGTCAAAGATATCTGCCTGTATTGCCTCATAGTTTGCCCATTCAGTATCAGAAGAAAATACATATATTTCAAGGGGTAGCCCTTCAGGAGATGGGGGCAGTTGCCTTACGATAAATGTCATATCATTCCTTATCAATGGATGATCTTTAAGATATGCCACGCAATACGCCCTGAAAGTGCCTATGTTAGTGAGCGCCCTTCCGTTTATGGGCGAGTCGTCTTTAATGATGCCTCTCGCCTCATTATATTTCCTTATCTCCCTTTCTTTTTCTTCCAGATAACCCTTTAATAGCCTTATCTTTTTAAGCTCCTCTACCTCTTTATCCGTCAAAAACCTTATGCTCTGCTGGTCAAGGTATATTGAACGCTTTATCCTCCTGCCTCCTGCCTCTTCCATGCCTCGCCAGTTTTTAAATGAATCGTGTATGAGCTTATAGGTGGGGATTGTAGTGATGGTCTTGTCCCAGTTCTGCACCTTTACAGTGTAAAGGGCAACCTCTGTCACCTCTCCGTCAGCGCCATATTGGGGCACTTCTATCCAGTCTCCAACATGGATAAGGTCATTTGTGATAATTTGAAGGCTTGCGACAAATGAGAGGATGGTGTCCCTGAATATAAGAAGCAATACAGCCGTAAGCGCGCCAATCCCGCTCAAGATCGCCCAGGGAGATTGATTTATAAGGACGCATATCACCAATATTGCGCCCATTACATAAAAAAATATCTTTATAATTTGGATATAGCCTTTTATCGGCCTCTGCCTTGATATTGGATAACGCTCATAGATACTTAGCCCTGAAGAGAGGAGCCTGTCTATGAGGAGGATAAGGATAGAGAAACAATATGCGCTTATAAGCCTCTGGATTATCCCTGCGATGGAAGGAAAGATGTGAGAGCCATAATAGAGGACAACCCCAGGGGCAAGATATGTCAGTGTGTCAAAGACCTTGTGCGTTATAAGTACGTCATCTATTTTGGTTTTTGTGCGTTGTATTGCATAGTGTATGCTCCTTACAAAGAACCTCTTTGTAATCCAGACAGATAGGGCGGAAGAAAATAAAAGACAGGCAAAGAGCGCAATTGAATTGAGAGGGACAAAAGAAAATACCTTTTCTAAAAAATATTGCATAGGTTATCTGTCTCGTTAATTTTTATGGATGTAATAATAAGACAATTTGCCCTTTATGCCCATTGCCTGTCAAGATGTCTTTTTATTTGTTTATCTCTTGCGGGACGCCCTCTTTGCAGCCTTTAATGGATTAATCTTTTTGCCTGCTTCATCCTTTTCAATCTCTATCTTTACATGGGTTGCAAAGTTACAATGCCCTTTTTTCCATTTTAACGCAGGGTATGGATAGACCGTGCAGAATTTGCCCTTTTCATATTCAGTAACCTTGCCGCACCCTTCGCATTGCTCCACAATTGGGACACATGCGCCTCCTTCAAAGCTACAGCCATTTTTGGTCATAAAGGAACAATTTACCCCTGGCTTATTAGTCTGACACTCCATAATTATGCCTCCTGTCATATCAAGTTTTATTCTGATAGAGTGATATAAATAGCCCAAATTAACGCTGCGTATAGTTACCCCAAAAATAACCAAACTGCAAGAAGACATTAAAGAAAATATTGTTGATAACTCCAAGGGGATTATAGCTTGTGTCCATCCAGAAATATAGCTGGATGAAAAAAATAAGGCTCTTCATGGGATAAATTCCCTAAAAAAGATATACTAAAAGCGGACAACTTTATTTGTTGACAACATACGGTTTATGGGGAAAAAGATATGTTAAAAGTGAACAATTTACCTAAGGAAAAGGGAGAAAAAACTTATGGATATTAAAGTTATTTTAAATCATGTAATAAACATTCATGTCAATTATCTATAGTGGACCCCAAAAACTGGACAGAGTAATAAGGTGGATTATTAGGGGCCAAATAAATTGTCTGGTTTTAATGAGAGCTTGAATGATCACTTTAAAAGGAGGCAACATAATGGGGTCACATA
>JALWQB010000165.1 GCA_026994795.1 Deltaproteobacteria bacterium | reverse complement strand
GGTGATAATATCAGGGTCAGTGCCCTGTCCTGTTACCATAAGCTCATCTTCCTCAAGCCTTACAGTAACATCTCCAAGGGCGTCAGTGCCCCCTGTTATGGAACTTACCTGAAACCTCAAGAGCCTGCTCTTTGTCTGCGTGAGTTTTTGCACTGCCCTAAATGCGGCGTCAATCGGCCCTGCCCCCATCTGCGAGCTCGCTGTTTCTTTGCCGTCTATCTTAATGGCCACTGTCGCGGTCGGCCTTATGCCGCTGCCTCCTGCCACATGGAGATATGAAAGGGAGAACTTATCAGGGATACGCCATATCTCCTCTGCAACTATTGCAGCAAGGTCTTCTGGAAAGACCTCCTTTTTCTTGTCGCAAAGCGCCTTAAATTTCTCAAATACCTTTGTAATCTCCTCATCATTGAGCCTGTAGCCTAATTCCTCAAGTTTTGCCTTTATTGCGTGTCTTCCCGAATGCTTGCCAAGCACAAGCTGTGCGCTTTCAAGCCCCACATCCTCTGCATTCATTATCTCATAGGTCCTCTTGTCCTTTAATACGCCATCCTGATGTATGCCTGACTCGTGCAAGAATGCGTTTGCCCCGACAATTGCCTTATTGGGCTGGACCGCCATGCCAGTAAGCCGTGAGACAAGCCTGCTCGTATAGGTTATAAGCCTTGTATTGATGTTTGTCTCAAAGGGCAGGATATCCTTCCGTGTCCTTACAGCCATCACTACCTCTTCCATAGCGGTATTTCCTGCACGCTCTCCTATGCCATTCACTGTGCACTCCACCTGCCTTGCCCCATTTGATATGGCGGAAAGGACATTTGCAGTCGCAAGCCCGAGGTCGTTATGGCAATGCACGCTCAATACTGCCTTATGGATATTGGGCGTATTTTCAACCACATATCGTATCATTTCTCCAAAGTCCCAGGGGATCGCATATCCAACCGTATCGGGGAAGTTTACGGTTGTCGCACCTGCGTCTATTACTGCCTCAAAGACCTTAGAGAGGTAGTCAAGGTCGCTTCTTGATGCATCCTCAGCGCTGAATTCTATATTGCTCGTATATTTTCTTGCATATTTTACCGCCTCTTTTGCAAGTTCTAACACCTCATCACGGCTCTTTTTGAGCTTTGCCTCAAGGTGTATGTCGCTTGTCGCAATAAAGGTATGTATTCTTGGGTTTGCGCCGTTTTTTATCGCCTCCCATGCAGTGTCAATATCCTTTTGGTTCGCCCTTGCAAGCGCTGCCACCTGAAGATTCTTAAGCTCATCGCTGAGCCTCTTTACCCCCTCAAAATCGCCAACAGATGCAACAGGAAACCCCGCCTCTATTACATCAACGCCCATCTTTTCAAGCGCCCTTCCAATCTGGAGCTTTTCTTCCATGTTGAGAGCGACCCCTGGAGATTGCTCTCCATCCCTTAGTGTCGTATCAAATATTATAATCTTATCCTTCATTTTTTATCGCCCTTTCCCTTGATTTTATTGGGACTACTCCCCTTAACGCCATAATTGCAGGCCCTGAAACGCCATATAATATACCTATCGTAAAGAGGGTAACTCTTGGCTCAACTGCAATAACGATTAAAATAAGTATTATCAGCACAACGCTGTAAAATGGGTGCTGTTCAAACCACTTGAGATCCTTAAAGCTATAATAGCGCACGCTGCTTACCATGAGAAACGACAGGATATATACCATTATAAGGAATGAAAGGGTCTTTACAGGCCCTATAAGCCCGATAAACTGACTGAATGTAACTGCGGTTGCTATAATGCCCGCAGCAGACGGGCATGGGAGCCCGAGAAAGTATCTTGAAGGCGATTTTGAACTGTGAGTAAGGGCATTAAAGCGCGCAAGGCGAAGCGCAGTGGTTGCAACATACAAAAATGCAGCAAGCCAGCCAAGCCTTCCATAGCCCTGAAGCCCCCACAGATAGGCAAGCACAGCAGGCGCTACCCCAAATGCCACAAGGTCAGACAAAGAGTCATACTCAACCCCAAACTTGCTTGATGTCCCTGTAAGCCTTGCGACTCTCCCGTCTAATCCATCAAAACAGGCTGCTGCGACAATTGACCATGCGGAAAGGGTAAAGTTCCCCTTAATAGCAGAGATAAGGGCAAAAAAGCCGCAGAAAAGGCTCATGGTAGTAAGGATGTTTGGAAGAAGGGTAAGACCCTTTTGCTTCCTGTTAATGCTATTTGTATCCATAATTGAGTGTTTCTCCCTAATCTTTATTGGTCTCTTTATTGGTCATTTCAATCCTTGCCAGTACGGTCTCACCTGCATATGTCTTATCGCCAATAGAGACAACTATATGGGCATCAAGAGGCAGGTATACATCCACCCTTGAGCCAAACCTTATCATCCCAAGCCTTTTGCCACGCTTTAGATTATCGCCAACCTCTGCCCAGCAGACAATCCTGCGGGCAATGAGGCCCGCCACCTGCACCACCTCTATTAAAGGGCCATCAGCCCCTTTAATAAGGATACAGTTATGCTCGTTTTTTTCAAAGGATTTTTTGTGGTCAGCAGGCCAGAAGCTGCCCTTTTTATAAACTATATCACTTACTGTCCCGTCTATGGGGCTCCTGTTTACATGGCAGTTAAAGACATTCATAAATATGCTTATTTTCATCATTGGGCCTGAAATGTGAGGGGAGCGGCCTACCTCTTCTAACCTTATAATCTTTCCGTCAGCAGGTGCGGTTATTAGACCATCGCCTTTTGGGATTATCCTCTCAGGGTCTCTAAAAAAATAGAGGCAAAAGCAAAAAAGAAGCCCTGACGCCATGGTCATAATGCGCATATCCATGAGGGCAAAGATAACGCTCCAAAAAACAAGAGTCCCGATAAACGGGACCCCTTCCCTTGTAACAGGTATTTTTGCAGGTTTCATAATAGGAAAATTATAAAATTATAAAAATTACTTTTTAAGCCAGCTCATCATCCCCCTCAACTCCTTACCCACCTCTTCTATCTTGTGCTCTTTATTTATACGCCTTAGCGCATTAAATGCGGGACGGTTGACCTTGTTCTCCAGCATCCATTCCCTTGCAAACTCACCCCTCTGTATTTCTCCAAGTATGTTCTTCATCTCCTGTTTTGTCTCTTCTGTTATGATCCTTTTTCCCCTTGTATAGTCGCCATACTCCGCTGTATCGCTTATTGAATAACGCATATATGAAAGCCCGCCCTGATATATGAGGTCAACTATGAGCTTTAATTCATGGCAGCACTCAAAATATGCTATCTCAGGCTGATAACCTGCCTCAACAAGCGTCTCAAACCCCGCCTTTATAAGCTCGCTTACGCCGCCGCAAAGGACGCACTGCTCTCCAAAGAGGTCTGTCTCTGTCTCTTCCTTAAAAGTGGTCTCAATAACCCCTGCCCTTGCCGCCCCAATGCCAGCGGCATAGCCAAGCGCCCTTTTAAGCGCCCTTCCTGTTGCATCCTGATGCACTGCCACAAGGCTTGGAACCCCTGCCCCGATCTCATACTCGCGCCTTACAAGGTGTCCTGGCCCTTTGGGGGCAACCATTGTAACATCAATATCACGGGGGGGCTGAATCTGTCCAAAGTGTATGTTAAACCCGTGAGAAAACATGAGCATCTTGCCCTCTTTGAGGTGAGGGCGAATGGCCTTTTCGTAAATATCCGCCTGAACATGGTCAGGGACAAGCATTATTATAACATCAGCCGATTGAGCCGCATCTTCTGCGCTTACAGGCTCAAAGCCATGCTTTAGCGCAAGGTCATAATTTGCCGACCCCTTTCTCTGCCCCACAATTACCTTAAGGCCGCTGTCCCTTAAATTCTGCGCATGGGCATGCCCCTGACTCCCATATCCTATAACAGCGATTGTCTCGTCCTTTATTGCATCTAATGATGCGTCTTTTTCATAGTATATCTTCATAATTCAAGCAAACCATCCTTTCAGTATTTTTTCTGTTCAATAAGAATTGCTATTATATACATATTCCATATATTACACGGTCTTTTTTTCCCTTATCATGGCAATTGTGCCAGTGCGGGCTATCTCCTTTATGCCTATGGGCTTTAAAAGCTCTATAACCGCCCTGATCTTTGATTCAGGCCCTGTAACCTCAATGGTATAGGTCTTTGGGCTGACATCCACAACCTTACACCTGAAGATATCGCACATCCTGAGGACCTCAGCCCTTGTCTCGGCCTCTGCCTTTACCTTTATAAGCGCCATCTCACGCTCTACAAACTC
>JALWQB010000164.1 GCA_026994795.1 Deltaproteobacteria bacterium | reverse complement strand
GTCTATCTCCCCTTCCAGTAACAATTCCCCAACAGTCATGCTCCCATCAGGGATAAACTCCGTATCAATAAATACCTCAAATGGTCCCCCAAGATATTGAAGTCTCTCAAACTGCTCCTGAGTTACACAAAATGCCCAGTCCCTCTTGTAATAAAGGGTCCTATAGGGTATTGCCTCTCTTATTGTAGGATGGATAAAAAGGTGGGGCTTAAGCCCTTCAAAATCCATCCATCCATCAAATGGCGAGCTGTAACTTGCAAGATGTAAGTTGCACGCTGAAAAATCAATTAACTTCTCCCCCTTCTTATCCTTTATCCATGCGTCTCTTACTGTCCATTCAGGGGGGATTGTCCAGTCAAATGCCTTGCTCCCTGAAGGGTATTCATGTATGGTGATTGGCGCTATTTCTGACAATATCTTAAGGGTCTTCCTGTTGGCATCCCCTGTGATGCTCCTTGAGAGCGGAAAGAGGCGTTTTAAGTAGTGGGTTATTTCTTTCTTAGAAGGCGCCATTATTTTTAGGGCTTATTTAGAGCTTATGTCTTTCCACGAAAGAATATAGTCCTCTGGAAGGTCCCTTAATGCCCTTTTTCCTGTAACCTCATCCCAGAAAAGCGGGCTTATGCCAGTAGCCGGCCTCTTGGCTATAATGTCGTCCTCAGTTACAATATGGCCTTCAGGAATTTCCTTTGCCGTAACAATGCTTCGCCTTGCATTTTCCCTCGCAATATCTTCAGTATCAATAGGAGATTTCATAATAGTAGGGCCTACCAGCCTCAAAACATCCTCAATAATAGATACAAAGCGTCTTAAATCCTTGATGTCCATTGCATGATAATGGTCGTTTCCAGGAAGAGACTTATCATCAGTAAAGTGCTTTTCTATTATAACCGCACCTAAAAGAAAGGCGGTAACAAGGCTTGTCATAAACTCATCAGGCAGGGTATGGTCTGAATAACCAATAGGGATATCAGGAAATGCCCGTCTGAGCCCTACAATCATCCCAAGATGGGCATTTTCAGAAGATGTGGGATAATTCAGGATGCAATGAAAAAGCGCAGCGAATTTACAGCCTGCCTCTTTCAATATCTTCAATGCTGTTTCAATCTCACTCAGGGTAGATGCCCCTGTAGAAAGCGCTACTGGCCTTCCTGTGGCGCCAGCCTTTCTGAGAAGCGGCATATTGGTTATGTCTGCTGACGCTATCTTGATAAAAGGACAAAGAGGTGCAAGGAACTCTACTGCCCTAAGGTCAAAAGGGGTTGAGAGAAAATCAATCCCAACCTTTTGAGAGTGTTCATAAAGGGCGAGATATTCCTCTTCTCCAAAGGAATCGTGTCTTTTAAAGAGCTCATACTGGCTCTTTGTCGGCTCTTTTGTCATATCCCAGTAGGCAGGAGAATTTCTGGATGCAAGGGTCTCTGCCTTATATGTCTGAAATTTTACAGCATCTGCACCGCCCTCTCTTGCCAGCTCTATCATCTTCTTTGCCCGCTCAAGAGAACCTTCATGGTTTACGCCCACCTCGGCAATAATGTAAGGACGGGAAAGTGGCGGGAGAAAAGATGTCTTTTTTAAAAAGAACTCTTTTATATCAACTATGTTATCCATGATATTGCCTCGCTCTCATTATTATCTCATCTATGCTAGCCTCTAAGCCAATGCCCATCTGAAACAATCTCAAATAGTCATCCCATGTGTCTATATCCAGTTTTATATCAGGGCGCATCCATTCTTCTTTAGGTGGCTCAAATGTGTGGATACGGAATTTGTCCTTATTGTTCCAGATATAATTGAATATATGTTCCCGTTCCTCAGCGCCTCTGGCGCTTTGATGGATAAGGCGCAGGCTCTTAAATGTAACTATCTCTGCCCCAAGGCCATCAGGCCACTTATTATCTCTTGGCACATGGTTGTATGTATAGTCTGCCTTTGCCGTTAAGTGCTCGTCAACAAGGATGTCAATTGCCTCTGGCGATATAAGGGGATTATCAGCGCATATGCGGATAACATGGTCTGGCGTAAATCGGGAGGCAGCCACAAAAAAACGGCTCAGGACATCATGCTCATCACCGCGTATCACCTCGCATCCAAGCTGATCAATGACCATCTCCAGAGGGTCATCTCCTCTGCCGTCAGGAATGGCTGCGGCCAGCCTTTGCACCATCGCTGCCTTTTTCACCCTTTCTACCACCCACTGAATAACAGGATACCCCCTCAATGAAAGGAGCATTTTGTTTGGAAGGCGTGTAGAGCCAAGATGTGCCTGAATAATACCAACGACCATCATTAAGGCTTCCCTTTGCCTTCCAGTAGGTCAAGGATCATTGAGATGACGCGCCTTTTATTCTTCAAAAAATCAAATCGTGCCATGTTGTTTCTTAGCTCTTTACGATATTTGGGGTCAAGCATCCTTTTAAAGGCTATTTTCACCTTATCTTCATCAAAGGGCGATAAAAGCCCGAGAAATTCAAAGCCGTTTTCTCTTCTGGCAAAAAAATGCGTTGTCTCACGCTCATGGTGCGCAATCACAATGGCAGGCACCTTCATGTGGGCAAGCTCATAAAGGGTTCTGCCCGCAGACGTTATGGCCATATCAGACCTTTCCATTATAGAAGACATTACCCCTGTCTTGTGTATGTGTTCAATCGCATTATAATGGCATTGATTATTACATTGTCTTATAAATTCTGTTAGCTCTTCCCTATGAAGATAGCCAGGGCCTGTCACTACAAAAATCTTAATCCCCTCTGACATGGCAATTGGTAAGATTGCCTTTAGTGTCTTTTGCGTATAATTTGAAGGGTCTGTGCCTCCAAATGTGATAAGAAGGTTCTTGACCGCCTCGTTAAAACTTCTGGGTTTTGCATCAATGAACTCATCTCTAAGACAGAAAAAATCAGGCCCATGAAAATGGTTTGAGGGAAGCCCCGGCTCAGGTTCAAAGACTGCATTTATGACAAGGTCTGCATAACGAGCGCCTTCTCCCCTATCTTCAAAGTTAATTACCTTTATGCCATGTTCCTTGAGACGGGATATATAATGGGCGTCTGTTGCCAGAATATCATTTACAACAAGGTCAGGGGCAAGTGAAACTACTGTCTCAACAAGGTCTTCCTCACCCTGAAACACAGTGAAATAGTCTTTCTCCGCTATGGCCTTTACTGCAAGCTCACTTTCCCGCGTGCACACAAAGATGATATTGTGATCAGTGATCTCATGGGCAAGGGTAAGGGTTCTATAAATATGTCCCATGCCTATTGCAGGGTATCCTGCAACTACAAACACAATCTTCCGCCGATTAAGGAGCTTTTCGCAGATCCACCATGATTGATAACCAGTTATCTCTATTGCGTTTTCATCAAGAAAATATGGCACTATAACAGGGTGTTTTTTATGGCTGCGCTCATGGCTATACAGAACCTCATCGTCATTCAAAATCATAAATGCCTTTACCTCTACCACAAATGGCTCCATAATTGGGGCTTGCAGAAAATGCTCAAGATGCCCATTAGATTCTCTCCAGATGCAGTGTTCGTCCCTGCGAACTGTCATCAGTATATCCGCCTTCTTTTGCCTGAATATTTGATAGCCCCTTTCTATATCATCATGTCCAATCAATGGAGCCATTGGCCTGTATATGATAAGAAATCTATAGCGCAGGGCAGTTTCCTCTATAAAAAATTTGAGTTCATTCAACACATTGCCAGAATCAAGCCTCAGGCTTGAATCATAATGATACTGAACAGCATTTCTCTCGCATATAAGGGAAATCTCCTGAGAGTCTGTAACCACGAAGATGTCATCTCCTGAAATCACCTTCTTGGCTGTATTTAATGCCCTCTGAATAAGGGTTACACCTGCAAGTTTTTTCACCAACTGATCAGGAATAGGACCTTCCTTTTTAATGGCAGGGATGATAATGCACCGTTCCTTTTTATCTTCCGCCAAATTATATCTCATTTTAGAAGAATTAAATAACAATCTATCCTTTACAAGCTATTATCTCCTACAGCTATTTTCTCTGCCACTTCCTTTGTGGCCTCAAGCATATATTCAAAGTCCATCTCACTCATCCAGTGATGGAATGGAAAGGAGATCATGTTGTCAAAAAAGAGGTCTGCATTAGGGCAATCTGCCTTGCCGAACCCGAGCTTCTGATAAAAAGGATACCTGTTCAATGGATAATACTGAACCACGCACTGAATACCCTTTTCATATGCAAGGTATGCCATCATATCATCCCGCCTGCCATTGGTAACTCTTGCCGCCAAGAGGTGAT
>JALWQB010000163.1 GCA_026994795.1 Deltaproteobacteria bacterium | reverse complement strand
TTGCATCTATGAATAAAAGGCGTCTTTTAATGGGAGAAAAGCCAAGGCTCTTTTTTATAAATACCGACTGGCTGTCTCCCTTTAAAAAAGATATATTTGATATACTTATCTCTAATCCGCCTTATATACCGCAAAAAGACTATGAGGCGCTAATGCCTGAGGTGAGGCTATTTGAGCCAGAGGCGGCGCTTATTGGAGGAGACGATGGCCTGTACTTTGTAAAAAGATTATTTCTTGAAGGCAGTCAAGTCTTAAAAAAGGGTGGGGTACTAGTATTTGAGATTGGTTATAATCAAAAATGGCAGATAAAAGAATTGCTCTCTTTTCATAAGGATATATTTGAATTAATATATATTAAAAATGACCTTCAGGGTTATCCAAGGGTCGTCTGTGTTAGTAAGATAAGGTAGCAAATGGGTTAAAATGGAAGCATTTTACAGGATAGCAGAGCAACGGATAAAAGAGGCAATGGCAAATGGGGCTTTTGATAACTTAAAGGGCAAAGGAAGGCCGCTTGTATTTGAAGATGATTCTTTTGTACCCCAGGACCTTAAAATGGCATATAAGATACTTAAAAATGCTGGCTTTCTTCCCCCTGAAATAGAGGCAGAAAAAGAGATAAAGAAGACGGAAGACCTTTTGGTCTCAATACATGACGAGAAAATGAGGTATAAACAGGCTAAAAAACTCAATGTTCTTATTACAAAGGCCAATATGTTGAGAAAAAGACCCATAAGCCTTGAAAAACACCAGATTTATTATCAAAAGATAGTGGAAAGAATGAGTATAAAAAAGGAATAATAAAGTTTCGCAGTAAAAATAGCGAACAAAAATGTATTGAACTTACTGAAAAAAATAAAAAATTATTGGCGAGGAAAGGCAGTTGATAAGGTAAGACGTATAGAGGCACGAGAAGTAAAGATGCCAAAGGGGACGCGTTGGGCAATATTGAAAAGTGGTGATGGAGATTTAACAGAGGAGCAAAAAGAGGCATTGGAAGAATTGGAGAAGTATGCTGAGAACACCTGTAAGGCCTGGGAGATAAAAGAGAAGTTGCGTTGGATAAATGATGCAGAATTTTTACAGGGAGCCAAGTGGCGTATAACACATTTTTTAAATTGGGCTAATGAGCATGTAGGAGATGATCCGATATTAAAACCTATAAAAAAGGCATTAGAGACCTTAGAGCGTCATCAAGAGAGGATATTAAATCGTTGGAACAATAATTACACAAATGCCCGTTTAGAAAGCTTGAACGGAATTTTTCAAGCAGCAAGGAGGCGCGATAGAGGCTATAGGAATGTAGAGAATTTTATCACAATGATTTATCTTCTGGCCGCTCCAATTGGAGAGCTATTGTGCGCATAAATCCACACAAAATCCGAAGAGCCTATAACCTATAATTAATTATTAGATTGGTTGATTATAGGCAATATTGACATGGAGAAGGAGGAAAAGGGGCAACTGAATTGTCCATATAGACATTATGAAGGCGCAAAAAAAGTCTGAAAATTCCATTCTTAATTTTCTCTCATCAGTAAAGCTGGCAATTACTATCTTTATAGTATTGGCTGTTACTTCCATTATAGGGACACTTATTCCGCAGGGTGAGAGCCTTCAGTTTTATCTTGAGCGTTATGGGCCAAACCTGTTTAATATTATTAAGCTGTTGCATCTGAATGATACCTATCATTCATGGTGGTATTTGAGCCTTTTGGGGCTGTTTTCCTTAAATCTTCTGGTATGCATTTCAAGAAGGCTTCCTTATACCATTGAACTGTTAAAGAGGGATAGCCTTAAGGTAGAGCCGAATAAATTAGAAAGGATGCCCTTAAAGGCAAAGTGGACTATTAATTCCCTTATAGATAAGGAAAGAGAAGGCTCTATCGTCAATGCGCTTGAAAGGATGGCTGGAAGGGTTAAGAGGAAGCGTTCTATATCAATGGAAGGTGAAAACGCCAGTTCCACCCTGTATCTTATTGAAAAGGGAAAGTTGAGCTATTTAGGGCTTTATGTACTGCATTTTAGCCTGCTAATAATATTTATTGGCGCAATTATAGGGAATTATTTTGGATTTGGAGGTTCAATTATGATAGGGGAGGGGGAGACTGCTGATTTTATATACAGGACAGGGGATAATCATCGTATCCCCCTTGGTTTTTCCGTAAGGTGTGATGATTTTGACATACAGTTTTATGATACAGGGGCGCCTAAGCTCTTTAAGTCCCATGTAACCATAATAGAGAATGATAAAGAGGTAATGTCTCATGAAATACTTGTAAATTCTCCGCTTACTTATAAAGGAGTGAGGTTTTATCAGGCGTCATATCAGCCAATCCCCATCATCACCTTAAAGGTTACTGGCTCAAATGGTTGGGAAAAGGAGTTCTCAATGCCGACCTTTAAGAAGGTGCCAGTAGATAAAGAGGGGTTTGAGATGGGCATTATGCGCTATCTTCCCAAGGTGCATGGCGTGCCTGCCGTAAGGTTGTGGATAGGGGCAGCAGATGATGATATTGAGCCTCAGGCAATATGGATATTAAAGGGTAGGGATTCAGAGTTTACATTAAAGGACAGGGAATACAGGGTATCTCTTGAGAATATTGAGAATAAGTATCTTACAGGGCTTCAGGTTAAGAAGGACCCCGGAGTTCCTCTGGTATATCTTGGATGTCTTGGGCTTATTGTCGGTATTATGGTGGTATTCTGGATGCCCCATAAGAAGATATGGCTACTGATTGAGAGAAAAAATGGTGTAACTGATGTTTTGCTTGCTGGACAGACCAATAAGAATAAAGGCGGCTTTAAGAAAGGGTTTGAAGAGGTAAGAGGGGCTATAGAGGGGGTTATAGAAAGAAGGAAAGTATCTTAAATTTATCTGCATTACCGTTCATGACCATTAGTCTTTAACGGCCAGAATTTTTTTGGATAACATCAGTTATAACCCAAAAGGATTTCACCAGGGTCTTGATAATGACCAAGGTCACTTGCCGACAATCCGCAAGCGAAGCGCCGCGGATTGGCGGCAAGTGCACCGACTTGTTCGGCTCTTTTACAATTTTTATGAATAAACTTATTGCCACTCCTGATAAGCCAACTTGTCTTTAAATGATAGCTTTGAATTCAATTTTCTCATTTCCAAAAGTTGCTTCAATTACTTTGTGCATACCATGGCCGGGATTTGACTCTAGCGATATCCTTACAAGCTGATACCTTGATAATATCTTTAAATCATTATTTAGACTGACGGGTGTACGATTCATTGCAGCCCTAAACTCAGAATAAGTAATTTTTCTTTTAGCTCTTAACAATTTGACCAATTTTGTTCGTTCAGGCTTTAAAATAGCCATCAAGTCCGATGGTTCAACCCATATGGTATTTTTCGATGTCAATTTACGTCCTTCATCAATTTCTTTCGCTGTTTCTCTTGCTGAAGCAAAAAAATCTTTGAGATTCCCAGCTCTTAATTCAATCGTCATTTTATAAACTCCCTGATTTCTTTTTCAAAACGATCTACAAGGTCTTGATAGCTTACAAAGTCATCAACCTCTGATATTTCGCCGAAATAATGTCTATGGTGAAAATTATGTGCATTATCATATCCTAACACTCTTCCATTATCTCCAGAAAAAATCATGTGATTGATATATGCTAAACTATATTTCACAACCTCACCTTGCTTATTCTCCCATACTTCTATTTTAATAATTCCACCGCCTCTTTTGGGATTTATTGGAAATTGTTCTGAAACGACCTTTCTAAGTATTGTTTTACCGTAACTATTCAGCCGCCCTCATTACATGTTATCATACTGATTTTATTGAATTAACTCTAAAAAATGAAAAAATTGAATATTTAATCCTAAAAATTAAAAATACAATGATTTCAATGAATTACGTTTGTAGCAATTTAGGAGTTGCGAAATTTTCAAAAAAATTATATTGTAATATCAACTAGTTAAACCCCTGAATAGTTACGTTTTACCTTTCCTTTTAATTACCATATAATTATTATATCAGATTTCAAACAAAATGTAAACCTGTAAAAAGAAGGTGGTTTGCACACGGATAATTTGGAAGGCTTGCTACAACGATTTCATATTAAATGAAAAATTATTGTGCATGACAATACAATTATTTTTCGCCGAACAAGAATTCTGATGAAGTATATAAATTTGGCTCATGTTGCTATGTAGGTGAAAAGAATTGCCATGAATGGTATAGTGAGTTAACTATCAACCAAAAGGAGGTCTGTCATGATACGATTCCCTATCAACGATTTACTGGACGAAATAAACTGT
>JALWQB010000162.1:3197-4309 GCA_026994795.1 Deltaproteobacteria bacterium | reverse complement strand
ACATGCCATGATCCAGATAAGTAAAATTACTTAATTCTTCGATGCTGGCTTTATCTAAATTATCAATTAATTCATTCTCTCTATTTATAGCCTCTTTAAAAGAAAGTACTTCGTTTCTCATTTTGCGCTGGTATTGATACGCTGAGAAGGCACGCTCAACAGGGTTGCGCAATATGGCTATAAATTTTGCATCAGGGTTAAACTTTTTTATCCTTTCAAAAGCCTCCGGAAAGTATATGTATTGCACAGAGCCTTGAAGAATTATTTTTTCTTTGCTGTATTCTAATTTATAAATATCATATAGGTGCTCAATTCCTTTATCATAATATTTCTTGTGTATAAAGAATGGAAAATCTTTCATCGAAGCTGGAGCACATATATCGGGATGTTGACCAAGCCAATTATAAAAAGAGGTGGTAGCAGCTTTTTGAGCCCCTATTAAAAAAGTGTTGGGTAAAATCATTTTGACAGAAGAGGTATGTAAATTGTAAAAATATTCAACTTTTTCTTGGCAACAATCACGCTGGTTATATTCCAAACAACCATACTTATCATACTTGCTGTAGCTACGCCTTCTTTACCAAATATCTGAACCAGAATAAGACTAAGCACAATATTCAAGACCAAAGTTCCAAGTATGATATTTCTGAATATCTTTTCATAATTAGTCATTTGCAGAAGAAAACCCACAGAGCCTGAAGATGCATTAATAAACTGACCAAAAGTAAGAATCATTAAACAGGCTGCCCCGGCAACAAATTCTTTCCCAAAAACACTTAATATCTCCTGAGGCCAAATAAGGTAAATACCAATAAGAGGTAAAGACAGCAATAGGGCATATTTACTTCCTGACTGTGCCAGTAATTTCAATTTTGAAAAATCTTTGTTGTTATAACTTTCAGAAAGTTTAGGTGCCAAACTTGAATTTATGGCCTGCAAGAACAAGCTTGTTAGCGAAGCAAGTCTTATAGCCACCTGATAAATGCCTACTTCCTTTGCCGTATCAAAAATACCCAATACAATTATATCTGTCCAGGTAAGGGCAAGGAATGTTGAGGACGAAAGAAACATGGGGAAAGCAACAGGAAAATCTTTGGAAAATAACTGAATAC
>JALWQB010000162.1:0-3187 GCA_026994795.1 Deltaproteobacteria bacterium | reverse complement strand
GCCTGGCTGGCACAAGACGACCTTTACTTATAGTGATAATAAATGAAGCTATGGCCAATAAGAAGAGTGCAAGGGTATGTATTTGAATAGCGAGGAGTGGCTCTATATCAGCACTGCTAAAAATTAAATAGGCCCCACCTAAAAGCAAGGTGGTAAGAAACCGGCCGGTCCCCCAAAAAAACACATAGAGTTTGTTAAATTGCAAACCTCGTAACACTGATGCATTTATGAGTGTAAACGACCAAGGCAAAATGGATAATGAGACCCAAAAAATATATGGGGCCAAATCCGGATTGGAGAATACCTCATTTGCCAAAATATACCTTAGTTGGAACAATGAGACTGATAGGATAACCCCTACCATAAAGGTGTACCCAATCACCGAGAAATAGGTGGTTGAGAGAGTGAGACTATTATTTTTTCTGGCAAAAAGACGGACAAAGTAAATATCAAACCCTTGCCTTACTATTACCGAGCTTATCATAAGTATTGTAAATGAGAGGGTAATGACCCCATTGATATTAGCCCCGAAAGAGCGGGTAATAAATAAAGTAAAGGCAAGACCACTGGCCATGCCCAGAATTTTCAGGATAAGAGCACTTATTCCTTTTTTCAGAATAATATTCGTTCTCAATCCGATAATACTCTGTTATAAAACGCTTTTAGTTTTTTTTCTTCAAATTGCCAGGAAAGAGTATTCACTACTCGATCCCTGCCATAATTGCCCATTTTTATTCTTATCTCTTCATTGTTCAGCAGGTGGTTAATCTTCTCAGCAAAGTCTCCTACATCTGTATTCTTTGCATACAGTGAGGCCTCCTGAGCTGAATACCTGCCTTCTTTCAGGTCAAATTGTACTATGGGCTTACCCAGGGCCATATATTCCATGATTTTGTTCATGGTAGAAAGGTCATTCATGGGAGTGGGCTTATCCGGGTTTACACATACATCGGCCGTATTTAGAATTTCAAGCAACTCTCGATCCGGTACTCTGCCATAAAAATCTACAAAATCACTTATGTTTTTCTCTACAGCCAGATTCTTTATGGTATCCAGATAGGTGCCCCCGCCAACAATGGCAAATTGTACGTCTTGCCGCTTGCTTACAATAATTTCAATGGCTTCCAACAGCAAATCAAGCCCTTCTTGCTCACCTATCACACCTACATAACCAACCAGATATTTCCGTCCTTTTTTGTATTTTTCTACTGGTTCTACAATTTTCAATCTCTCCAGGCTTGGGCCACTACGTATCACCTCTACTTTGTCAGGATTCATTTTGCCCCTGTCAATGGCAATTTTACGATATGACTCATTGGTGGCAATAGAATAATCAGCCACCCTGAAAGTGAGGTACTCTAACTTTAGCATCAACCAGTAGAAAAGACCTTTTTTATTGAATTTAGACAAGTAGAGCTCAGGATTTATGTCATGATGATCGAAAACATATTTAACCCCCCGTAATTTATAGGGGAGTGCGGTTAAAAAGATCAAGTCCGGAGGGTTGCAGCCATGTATTACATGGAATTTCTTCCTGCGATATACTTTAAAGGCAAGCAAGAATTCCCACCAAAGGGCTGTTACATATTCAATAAAATAGGTAAGGGCATTTCTTCCTTCGATAGGAAGTGGATGACGATAAATTTCAATGCCGTCAAGGCATTCATACTTTTCGGTATAGCCCTTCATTTGAGGGCATATAATACTTACATCCGCTCCTTGTTTTTTAAGCGTTTGCGCTTCTTGCCATACCCTACGGTCAAATGGTGCCGGCAGGTTTTCTATAATTATCAGAATATGTTTACCAACAAATGCCGACATAATTTTTGGCTGTAATCAGACTATCATCTATTCTCACTAAATCTATTATCGTTTTCTCACCAGGCACTTTTTGTAGAATGTCTTTAAATTCTTCCGTTTTATTACCAACAACTATCAAATCGGATTCCGAAATAACCTCCTCGTAGTTTGGTTTCAATAATTTGTAAATATGAGGTATATGGCCGGTTATATAGTCTTTATTCTTGCCAAGAAGAGATGACAAGTGCACGTTGGCATCATAAATACTAATTTCCAGGCCTTTGCCCAACAACGTCTCAATTAAAATAACCATTGGGCTTTCTCTAAGATCATCGGTACCTGCTTTAAAAGCCATACCCAAAATGCCTACTTTTTTGGCATCTGAGTCCAAAATCAACTTGATGCCTTTCTGTATCTGATAATGGTTGCTTTTCTCAAGACTGGCTAACATAGGAACCTCCAGATCCAGCGACTTGGCCAGATAAGAAAGACCACGTACATCTTTGGGCAAACATGAGCCTCCATAGGCAAACCCCGGTTTCATGTAATAGGGAGATAAGTTAAGTTTAGAATCTTTGGTTACAATCTCCATTACTTTATGCCCGTCAATGCCCAAAGCTTTGCAAATATTCCCTATCTCATTGGCAAAAGTTACTTTAAGCGCATGAAAATTATTGTTGGCATATTTTATCATTTCCGCCTCTTTGGGTTTTATGCTAAAGATTGGGGCATCTAAATCCTTATACAACTCTTGTATAACCTTTTCCGAGCGAGGACATGAGGCCCCCACAACAGTGTAAGGAGGATTGTCAAAATCCCAAAGCGCAGTCCCTTCCCGCAAAAACTCAGGATTGGCAACAAAGCCAAATTTTTCATTGGCTTTTTTCCCTGAAAAATCAGCCACAATCTGCATACACCTGTCTTGGGTGCCGGGGGTTACCGTACTTCTGATAACAATGGTATGAAAAGTGTCTTTTTCCTGTAAAATCTCACCTATTTGTTGACTTACTTTAAAAATATAAGAAAGATCTATCCTGCCGTTTGACTGGCTTGGTGTACCTACACAAATAAAGGTTATTTCAGAATTTAAGATTGCCTCTTTAGCGTTGGTTGTAGCCCGCAAGGATTTTCTTTTTACATTCTTTTCAATAAGGGGATCAAGGCCTTTTTCTACTATGGGCGAGGTGCCGGCATTTATCAGATCCACCTTGGCCTGATTTACATCCACACCAATTACCTGATGACCTCTTTCGGCAAATGAGGCACAGCAAACAGCTCCAACATATCCCAGACCAAATACACTAATGTTCATAAACAATTGAATTTAATAATCTTGAAAATTTATCTTTTATTTTATTGACTCTTTTTCTTGGAGGCTGCAGTGTAA
>JALWQB010000161.1 GCA_026994795.1 Deltaproteobacteria bacterium | reverse complement strand
GAGTGGGTGCCTGATGGTATATTTATAGTAGATGGCTTTAATATCTTGGAGAAAAAGACAAAAAGGGACTTAATGAAAAAGGGATGTAAGATATTTTCTATTGGACAGGGGAATAATTGATGGAAAATGTATTAATCACAGGTGGAGCAGGCTTTATAGGATATCATCTCGTTCATAGAATGTCTCAAGCAGGTTATCATGTGGATATAATTGACAATTTACAGCGTGGCACTATTGATAATCCCCTTAAGAGCCTTCTTAAAGATGATAATGTAGGCTTTATTAATATAGACCTTTTGAATAAGGATGATGTATTGAGTTTAAGTAAGGATTATAGTTTTATCTTTAATCTTGCAGCTATAGTAGGGGTAAGAAATGTATTAAAAGATGCCTTTAATGTATTAAAATCTAATATGCTTATTACATCCAACATATTAGAATTATGTAAGCGTCAGGAAAGGCTTAAGAGATTTTTTTATTTTTCTACAAGCGAAGTATATGCTGGGACATTACACTATTTCGGCCTTACTATCCCTACTCCTGAAGACACCCCTCTTACTATAACACCTTTAGAAAATCCCAGAACTTCTTATATGTTGTCTAAGATATATGGAGAGGCATTGACCTTACATTGTCAATATATTCCATTTTTTATAATAAGGCCCCATAATATTTATGGGCCAAGAATGGGAATGGCTCATGTAATCCCAGAGCTTTTAAAAAAGGCATTTTATGCCCAGCCTAATACTACAATAGAGGTCTTTTCTGTAAAACATAAGAGAACATTTTGCTATATAGATGATTTTATAGAATGTTTGTTAAGATTGGTATATATTTCTGAGAAAAGCGATAACTATGTTTTAAACATAGGTTCTGATGCGCCAGAGCATAGTATTGAGGAAGTTGCCCGATTAGTCATTAAAATAGTAGGTAAGGAGTTAAGGATATTACCTAAACCTCCCACCCCTGGCTCTCCCCATAGGAGATGCCCTGATATTTCTTTGTTAAAGAGATTAATTGATTTTACGCCGAAGGTTTTATTAGATGATGGAATTAGGACAACATTTAACTGGTATAAAGAAAACTATTTTGATTGATGTATGGTGAATTTGTAACAGTTTTGGGTTTGATGTGATGATCTTACTGTCTGAACCTTATATTAATGTTAATGGCAATGAATGGAAATATATTAAAGATTGTCTTGATACAGGCTGGGTCTCTACTGTTGGAAGCTATGTATCTCAATTTGAAAAGAAAATAAGCCAGTATGTTGGTTGCAAATTTGCTGTAGCCTGTATGAATGGCACTTCTGCTCTTCATATCGCATTGAGGCTTGCTGGGATAACACCAGAAAATGAAGTAATAGTCCCTACCCTTACTTTTATCGCCCCTATAAATGCTGTTAGATATAATGGCGCTATCCCTGTATTTATGGACGTAGATGATTATTATAACATTGATACTGATAAGCTAATAGATTTCTTAAAAAAAGAGACCGAATATAAAAATGGGTACATTTATAATAAACAGACAAAAAGACGCATTAAGGCCATTATTGCAGTCCATTTGTTTGGCAATGCAGTATGGCTTGATGAAATCTTATCTATATGTGAAAAATATAATGTTATCCTTATAGAGGATGCCTGTGAGAGCCTTGGCACCTTTTATTGTGATGGTAGATTTAAGGGCAGGCATACAGGGACTATTGGACGTGCAGGATGTTTGTCATTTAATGGCAATAAGATTATAACATCTGGGGGCGGTGGTATGCTTATTACGGATGATGAGGAGATAGCGCAAAAGGCAACATATCTCACTACACAGGCAAAAGATGACCCTTTATTCTATCTGCATGATGATATAGGCTACAATTACCGTATGACAAATATTCAGGCTGCCCTTGGCGTGGCGCAACTTGAAAGATTGCCTGAATTTTTAGAAAAAAAGCAGTTAATTCATAAGTGGTATAAAGATGCACTTAAAGACAATGATAATATTTTATTAGCTGACACCCCACCATATTCCCAAAATAATCACTGGCTAAACATAGTGCGTTTTCCTGCCTTAAACGATGCTATTTCTATAGAGGAAATGCCATCTCCAATGCTTAGTAAGATAATTTCTCAACTGTCTGACTGTAATATTCAGACCCGCCCTGCATGGTATCCTAATCATTTACAAAGACCATATCGCAAATATCAGGCTTATTATATTGAAAATGCCATACAACTGGCAAACACATCCCTTTGTCTTCCAAGTTCTGTTACCCTTCAAAGAGAAGATGTTGTCTATATCATTCAGTCTCTTAATAAGATATTAGAAGATCAGAGTCTGGCTTAGATACATATATGGAGACATTGCTCTTTAATCAAAATGTTACTCAACTACCTGATATCCTTTTAATAGGTGGTGGGGGACATTGTAAAAGCGTTATAGATGTTATTGAGTTGACTAAGCAGTTTATTATTGCCGGGATCATAGAAAGGGATGAGAAGTTAGTTGGGAGAACTGTTTTAAATTATCCTGTTATTGGATGTGATAATGACTTAGAGCGATTAAGAGGAAAATACGAATACGCCTTCGTTACGATAGGGCAGATAAAGACGCCTGAGCCGAGAATAAGAATGTTTAACTTGTTAAAATCATTAGATTACACGCTTCCTGTCATTGTATCTCCTATTGCCTATGTATCAAGACATGCAGTTATTGGAGAGGGGACAGTAATAATGCATTATGCGTTGATAAATGCAGGTGCAAGGATTGGCAGAAATTGTATTATAAATTCAAAGGCATTAATAGAACATGATGCCGTAGTTGAAGATAACTGCCATATTTCCACAGGGGCAATTGTAAACGGCGGAACGATTATAAGAGAAAATACATTTTTGGGAAGTAACTCTATAGCTGGTCAATATATTGAAATTGAATCAAATTCTGTTGTTGGTGCTGGAAGAAGTATTTTGAGATAGGATGACTATGCAAGTAAGGGAATTCAGACAAAAAGAGTTCATAAACAGGGAAGAAGAGATTAAATTTTTAAAAGACTGGCTATCTAACATACCAGATGAGATTTTGTGGATATGAGGTGGACCCCATTGCACTATTCAAAATAAACTTCTGCAGGAGTTTTATATCCAAGAGCTTCGTGAAGACGCTCTTTATTGTAAAATCTAAATGTGCTGGAGTTCAAGGTGGTGGAGATTGAGCCTGAGGGAAGGGCTATTGAGCAGATAAAGAAGATGCGCTACTGGGAGCCCTTTTTAGGAAAGGCAAGGGAGATTTATCTTATAGGTGTGGAATTCAGCAAGGAAGAGCGGAATATCGTGGGGTTTGAATGGGAAAAGGTTGGGTATAGGGGATGAAAAAACTTCCCATTGGAATGCAGAGTTTTAAAGAGATACGAAAGGACTTATGGTATTATGTTGACAAGACTGCCTTGGAGTTGAGGGAGGAGCTAAAAAACCCGTATTCAGTTTTTAAGGATGTGGATGAATATTTGAAGTTCGTCTTTATCACAGGGGTTACAAAATTCAGCAAGGTCCCCCTCTTTAGCGGCCTTAATCAGCTTCAGGACATAACGCTACACCCTGAATATGCCACTATTTGCGGTTACACCCAGTGCGAGCTTGAGTCGGTCTTTGAAGAGAGGCTAAAGGAGGCGGATCTTCATAAGGGGCGCTGCTGGTATAATGGTTATTCATGGCTGGGAGAGCCTGTTTATAACCCATTTGACATCTTGCTTCACCTGTCAGAAGGGGAATTCAGGCCATACTGGTTTGAGACAGGCAGCCCGAGCTTTCTCATATCTTACCCAGAACACCATTGGGGCAGAGAGGATAAAGAACATCCTCGCCCGCAGTCTTATGGATGGGGATATAGAGGGTATAAAAGAGACCTTCAGGTCATTCTTTGCATCCATTCCATATGAGTGGTATAGGAAGAACGACCTTGTAGGGTATGAAGGTTATTATGCAAGCGTGGTATATGCCTATTTTACTGCGAGCGGTTTTGATGTGTCTGTTGAGGATGCAACTAATAAAGGCAGGATAAATATGACGGTCTTCTTGGGAGAGAGGCTCTATATGATGGAGTTTAAGGTGGTTGACTGGCGCCTGATGGTAAGGCGCTGGAGCAGCTAAAAAGGAGGCGCTATTGGGAACCATTTCTTGGGATGGCCGGGGAGATTTACCTCATAGGAGTGGAGTTTAGCAAGAAAGAACGGAATATTGTTGGACGAAGCCGCCCCGCCATAAGCGGGACGGCAGTCTTCCTTTTTTTGATATTACACACAAAAATTAGTCTGTTGCAACCTCAAATTTCTGTAATAAATAGTTGAAGGCAATG
>JALWQB010000160.1 GCA_026994795.1 Deltaproteobacteria bacterium | reverse complement strand
TATAGACTAAAATTGAAAGGAGGTTCACAGCGTGAAAAAAAGAAAAACTTGACTCAAAATGGCCACCATGTAAAAATTGGATGAGCTGTGCTGATACAAGAAAAAAAGTGGCCGGTTTAAATCGGAATCGCCGGCCACTTTCATCGGAATAGGCATTCGCTCTCATTAAAACCAGACAATTTATTTGGCCCCTAATAAATCCACCTCTTATTACTCTGTTCAGTTTTTGGGGTCCACTATACAATCGTCTGAATACCAAAATTCTTTATCTCACGATTAATTTCTGCTTCCAAACAAATATCCCTCTTTGAAAGTTCCTCTTGTAAAGAACTTTGAAATGGAATATGTTTCTTTATAGGCAGTTCCTCCTTTTTTAATGTTTTTAGTAAGTTATTTTTGTCAACTATACTATTTTGGAGCTGCCTTTTCAAGTAATTTTTTTATTTTTTTTCAGTAAGTTCAATACATTATTATTTGCTATTTTTACTGCAAAACTTTAGTTATTAAATTAGCAACATATCAGGGGATTGAAGTTTTAACACCGAGAAAATTTATAGAACTATCTAAAACTAAAAAGGTAAATAATAATGAAGTATCTTTAAAAGGAGCTTTTTGGGAGTGTCAGTGACGATAGATGGATATGAGAGCATTCCAGTGATTGGCGTATTTGACTCAGGCGTAGGCGGGCTTACGGTTGTAAAAGAGCTAAAAAGGGCGATACCAACTGTGCCATTAATATATTTTGGCGACACTGCAAGGACGCCTTATGGCACAAAGTCTCAGGAGACTATAAAGAGATTTGCCTTAGAGGATACAAAGTTTTTATTGTCCAAAGGGGCAAATATAATTGTAATAGCGTGTCATAGCGCTGCAAGCGTTGCTACTTCTATGCTAAATGAAAGGTTTGACTGCCCTATATTTGAGGTTATTACCCCTTCTGTTAGTCAATTACTCAGGCTTTCACGCAGAGGGCGAATCGGCGTAATTGGCACAAGGGCAACGATAGAAAGCGGAGTATATGAAAGAGAGATAAAAAAAAGGGCGGATTATGTAGTAATTGGCGTGCCATGCCCGCTTCTCGTCCCCCTTGTGGAAGAGGGATGGCTTAAAAGGCGTGAGACAAAGATGATAGTAAAAAAGTATATTCATCCATTAAAGCTCAAGAACATTGATACACTAATATTAGGGTGTACGCACTATCCAATGTTAAAGGATGTCATAGCAAGGAAGGCAGGGAAGAGAATAAAGATTATTGACCCGTCTAAAGAGGTTGCAATTACAGTAAGGGACTTTATTTTCAATAAAATAGGAGTTGAAGATTACAGCATAGGCGATTATATGGATGATATGGACAGGGATAAATTTTATTTTTCAGATCTCGGAAGCGTTACTAAAGAGGTTATAAGGCGCTTTATTGATAGGCCTATTGATCCAAAGAAGGTTGTCTTAAGGTATAATTAGTTAATAGTGAGACTATAAGTGAGGTATGACGCCTGATAGAGATATATCGCTCCTTCAAAAAAAAATTGACTATTATTTTAAAAACATATCATTGCTTGAGCAGGCGCTTACGCACCGTTCTTATGCAGTAGAGCATTCAACCCTTAAAGAAGACAACGAAAGGCTTGAATTTTTGGGGGATGCAGTGCTTGAGCTTGTAATGAGCCGTATCCTGTTTGATGAATATGGAAAGAGCTATTCTGAAGGGGACATGACGCGCATGAGGGCGTTTTTGGTAAGTGAGGCGCAACTGGCGCGGCAGGCCCAAAAGATTGGTATTGGCATATTTGTAAGGCTTGGGAGAGGAGAGGAGAAAAATGGGGGAAGGGGTAAAAAGAGCATACTTGCAGATACATTTGAGGCAATTATGGGGGCAATATATTTAGATGGAGGCATTGAACCCTGTTTTTCCTTTATAAAGAGGCTTTATGGAAAATTGTTGACGGATGTCCATATATATTTCAGGATTAATGACTATAAGACAACGCTTCAAGAATTGACACAGGCCAAGTTTCATACCATACCGGTATATGAAGTAAAAAGGGTTTTAGGGCCTCAGCATAGCCCTGAGTTTGAGGTAGCGCTAATCTTTAATGATGAGATACTGACTTATGGTAAAGGGACGAGTAAAAAAAGGGCAGAGCAGGACGCTGCCAGAAGGGCGCTTGAGATATTGGGGTCCGCCTCTATCCAACTTTGACGGAGGCCTGTTTAAAAATTGGCTTGCTTTTTCAAAAAAATGTTATTTAATTACGCTTTGTCTTTTAAGCATCCTTAAACATTTTGTAACCCTTTAAATAATAACAGAGATATTGGTTAAGGCTACAGGATTTAGGATTTAGACATTAAATTTAATAACCATAGGAGGCTTATGTAAAGATATGAAAGATGGGATACATCCAAAGTATTACACTACTAAGGCAAGGTGCGCTTGCGGTAATGAATTTGAGGTAGGAAGCACAAAGGAAGAGATAAAGGTAGAAATTTGCTCTGCCTGTCATCCTTTTTTTACTGGAAAGCAAAAACTTGTTGATACTGCAGGCAGGGTAGAGAAATTTGTGAAAAAGTATGGATGGAAGACAAAAGATTTAAAGTCATAAAAAACTATGTTTTTAAGACGTCTTGAAGAGATAGAAGATAAGTTTTATGGCCTTGAAAAGAGGCTTGGGGACCCGGAATGCCTTAAAGATCAGGGGCATTACAGGATAATTGCCAAGGAGCATGCAGACCTTTTGCCAATAGTTGAAACCTTTCGCAATCTAAAAAGGGTTGAGACAGAGATTGAGGAGAATAAGGCATTGATAGCTGACAGCGACCCTGAGATATCGCAGCTTGCCAGAGTTGAGGTGCAGGAGCTTCAGCATCAGCGTGATGAGCTTACTGAAAGGTTAAAGAGGCTCCTTATTCCAAAAGACCCCAATGATGAGCGCAATGTCCTGCTTGAGATAAGGGCAGGCACAGGGGGTGAAGAGGCAGCCCTATTCGCCTTTGACCTTTTCAGGATGTATTCTCGTTATGCGGAGCGCAACAGGTGGAAGGTAGAGATATTGAATTCTCATCCAACTGGCATTGGCGGCTTTAAGGAGATTGTAGCGCTTATATCAGGAAAGGGCGTTTATAGCCGCCTTAAATATGAAAGCGGCACGCATAGGGTTCAGAGGGTGCCTGAGACAGAGGCTCAGGGCAGGATTCATACCTCTGCATGCACTGTTGCCGTGCTCCCTGAGGCAGATGAGGTTGATGTAGATATTGACCAGTCAGAGCTTAGGATTGATGTTTACAGGGCATCAGGGGCAGGGGGGCAGCATGTAAATAAGACTGAGTCTGCTGTGCGCATCACGCATATCCCAACAGGGCTTGTAGTACAATGTCAGGATGAAAGGAGCCAGCACAAAAATAAGGCCAAGGCAATGAAGGTGCTGTATGCACGCCTGTTAGAGCTTAAGCAAAGGGAGCAACAGGAAAAGATATCCCAGCAAAGACGCAGCCAGGTTGGAACAGGCGATAGAAGCCAGCGAATAAGGACATATAACTTCCCGCAAGGAAGGGTTACTGACCATAGAATTGGCCTTACCTTATATCAATTAGACCAGTTGTTAGATGGAGACCTTGACCCTGTAATTGAGCCGCTTATAACGCACTTTCAGACAGAGGCGCTCAAGAGAATAGATGAGGGGCAAGAGGCTCAAGGTTAAGGCAACAGAAACAAACGGCCTCATGACGCAAAAAACAATAGCGCTGTGCTCAGATCTATACTGGTAGATGGCATAAAGAGACTGAGAGAGGGCAGGGTAGGGGAACCTCAACTTGAGGCAGAAATCTTGCTATCTTATATTCTAAAAATTGATCGTTTTGATCTATACTCAAAGCCTGATCTTAAACTATCTTCTAATGAATATGCCAGCCTCATTAAAAGATACTTTCAGTTAATTGAAAGGAGGGTAGGTGGTGAGCCTTTAGCATATATTGTCGGCCATAAAGAGTTCTGGTCTTTAGACTTTCTCGTGTCCCCTTATACCCTTATCCCGAGGCCGGAGACAGAGCTTATTATAGAGATATTGACTGATGACCTCTTTTCAAACCTTAAAAAGGCACAGGTCATAGGGGATATTGGCACTGGCACGGGGTGTATTGCGATAACCCTTTATATTGAAATGCTTAAAAAAGGCATTAGTCACTACCCATTAATAATAGCTACAGACATATTATATCAGGCCTTAAGGGTTGCATCTATGAATAAAAGGCGTCTTTTAATGGGAGAAAAGCCAAGGCTCTTTTTTATAAATACCGACTGGCTGTCTCCCTTTAAAAAAGATATATTTGATATACTTATCTCTAATCCGCCTTATAT
>JALWQB010000159.1 GCA_026994795.1 Deltaproteobacteria bacterium | reverse complement strand
ATGCTTTGATGATGCGCTCTTTAAAATAAAAGACACAATAGCCCAGGAGTTTAAACGCCATAGTGCATATTTAGCCCATCTTGGCGAAGAACATGAATATTTGCATTCCATACTCAACAAGACCGCCCATTCAGTAGATTTTTCCCTGTCTCTTCAAAAACTCTCTATGTTTCTTCATACCGTCTCTAACTCTCCTCCTGTAATCCTTATAGACGAATATGACACCCCCATCCACGCTGCATGGCAGTATGGCTATTACGATGAGATGGTCTCTTTTATGCGGGGGCTCCTTTCAGGGGGGCTTAAGGACAATCCCCACTGCTTCAAGGCAGTGCTTACAGGTATCTTGCGCGTTGCAAAAGAGAGCATATTCTCCGACCTTAACAATATGGATGTATTTACCATCCTTGACCCTCGTTTTTCAGACAAGTTCGGCCTTACAAGAGAAGAGGTGAAGGCAGCGCTGGATGAGTATGGGCTTTCACATCGTATGGAGGAGGTGGACAAGTGGTATAATGGATATAAGTTTGGGGAGCATATCATCTTCAACCCTTGGTCAATATTAAACTTTATAGATAAGAACCCTCAATATCCTGAGCCCTACTGGGCAAATACATCATCCAACGCCCTTATAAAGGAGCTGATTATTGACGGCGGCCTTGAGGTGCGGGAGAAGGTAAAGGGCCTTATTGCAGGAAAGGACATTGTCTCTGTTATTGACAAGAACATCGTGTTTCCTGACCTTAAAAAGAGGGAACACCATATCTTCAGCCTCTTTTTCTTTAGCGGCTATCTAAAGTGCGATAAGGTGCACTGGGACGATGGGGCGCTCCAGTGCACTCTTGTGCCTCCCAACCTTGAGGTGCGCTACATATTCAAGAGCCTTGTCTCCAACTGGCTGGAAGACGCCTTTGAAACCAGCAAGCTAACGACCATGCTCCGCTCTCTGGTAGATGGAGACATAGAGACATTTGAGAGGCTTCTTAACGAGTTCGTCATCACCACGCTCTCATTTTTTGACGCCAAGGGGAAAAACCCAGAGGCAGTGTATCAGGCATTTGTGCTTGGAATGCTCCTTAACCTTGGCCAGGAGTATGAGATAAGCTCCAACCGTGAGCTTGGATATGGGCGTTATGATATACTTGTCATCCCAAAAAGCGACCGTTCAAGGCCGGCAGTGCTCCTTGAGATGAAGAGCATAGCGGGCTTTTACAAGGAAGACCCTCACAAGGCAATGCAGGAGGCGGTAGAGCAGAACGGAAAGAGGTCCTATGCAAGGGAGCTTGAGGCCAGAGGCTTTAAGGATGTCATCAAGATAGCTGTGGTCTCGGATGGAAAGAGGGTGTGGGTGAGGGAGGTTTAACCTATTTAAAGAACTTGAGGATGCAGGTATTCATGACTTTAGCTTTGATAGGACGCATGGGTTGCTAAATCTTCCTGGCATAGGGGCTTTTAAGCCTGACTTTACAGTAGTTCCCCTTGAGGGGCAGGCAGACATCATGCGTTTTAATAGAGAAAGGGATGAAAACGGCGTTATATGGGAATCAGGAGACTATAATGGCGATGGCCTCAACGATGTTACTATGTGGACGAATGACGCAAAGCAGGTATTTTATATGGTGCAATGAAGTATTTTTTAAGGGGTCTCAATTGGGCTTTGGTTGTGATTATCTCTGCCTCTATTGCCACCATGATTATTTTATAAGAAAAAAATTTATAATAGATAATAAGGGATGAAAAAGGCCTCAATCCCTCCTCCGAGCTCCTTTTTGTCAAGTAGGTCTTTTGTGGCGAAGAGGACGCGGCGGCACCCCTTTTTACTGGCAAAAGTCAGGATGGTCTTCAGTTCCTTATCCCTTATCCTGCTGCTGAACTTGACTTCTACAGGCAGGATATTTTCATCATATTTTAATCCTGAAAAGACGAGAAAATCAATCTCTTTTTCCCCTTTTCGCCAGAGAGAGACCGTTTCAAACCGTTGGGAAAGGCGCTGATAGACATAAGTCTCAATCAGCCTGCCAAAGACCTCAGGGGCATTATAATAATAATCAAGCTGATAATTACCAATTGCCGCTATGAAATTCACTGATGCAGCATAGGCCTTTTTGAGGAGCCGTCCTCTTTTGATTTTACTCCTGCTGTATTGAAACATTACATCCAGCAAAAAGCCTTCTTTGAGGTAATGAAGGTATTTTTCAGCAGTCGCCTTGGAGATGCCAAGCTCTGCTCCAATATTTTTGATCTCAAAGATTGAGCCGCTATTCTCTATCAGGTGATATGCCATTGCCTTGAATAGCTGCACTTTTTCAATGCCGTACTGACGAGGCAGGTCCTGTTCCAAGACCTTTCCCAGCACTGATTCACGGATATATTCATAGCTGAATGAGATATTGTCTCTTATAGAAGCTGTTTCAGGGAACTGTCCAAAACAAAGATAACCTGAAAGCCCGTTTTCAAGCCTTGCGCCATGTTGATAATGATATTCATACAGGTCTTCATACCTCAAAAAATCAAAATCCCACAGGGTATATGCCTTATCAATATCCAGATTTGCAATATTCAGATATTCCTGATAATTAAGGACAGGCAGGAAATATTCAATCAAGCGTCCGGCAAGGCTCTCTCTGGTCTTCCCCTTTAGGCGGACGCTCTGGGAGCCTGTGAGGATAAATTTAAAATTACTGTTCTGGTCATAAAAGCGCTTGATAATATCCTGCCAGTAGTCCACATACTGGATTTCATCCAGAAACAAAAACACCCTTGCGTCAATCTCAAAGACCTTTTTCACAAGATGACGTTCAATAAAGGATTTTATGACGAACTCAAGGGCATCAGGGGTCTTGGCCACAGAATACTTATCAAAGGCAAAATAAAGAATATGATCAGGAGAAACGCCAGAATTCAGGAGTAAAGCAATTAACTGGCGCAGGATGGTGCTTTTGCCAGTTCGCCGTAGTCCTGTAACCAAGAGGGCAAATCTTCTGGACATATCCTGCTCCAGCCTTGAAAACATCTCACGCCGTGGCCATGCTGCCTCCTCAGGCACATAGAGGGGGTCGCGCCACCATGGGTTTTGGTCAAGAATGTCATTGTAAGACATTGTATTTTCAACTCTCCGCTTTATCCAGTAAAGTAAAAATTAAAGAAATGCTTCTATCCTTAAATACTATATTTAGGGATAGCAGTCAATGGTTAAAACAACAAAAAGGCAGGAGCTGTCTCTACTGAAGAAGCCCACAGATGGTTGCCTCTACAGTATTAAGGAACTGTCCGTAATTAAGTTGAACATTTAGGCAAAATTTTATAGTTCCATTCACATAGTGGATCGATTCCTAAACAGTATTTCATAATGATTACAATTGTGGTATAGTTTCCCCAACACCGTGAAAAAAGAGGAAGCATATGCCGTACGAGACAGGATTTAAAATTTTCATCGGGGACACGGCAGTAGGGTGAGGTTCACAAATTTGTGTTACATATTGTTCATACTGCGTTATACTCCTTTTTTCCCTGCATCTCCTTTTGCACCTCAAAAAACGCCTTATAAGACAATGCCTTTGCCTTAATTGCATCAGGCAGGAAACTCCCCATGCCTTCAATGTCTTCATGGGATATTACAAGGTCAACACTGTATGAAAACGCCTTTAGCGTATCATGCCTGTTACCATCTCCTTGACAGAGCAAAAAGAAGGTTCTCCGCCTTGTGTCAGCAGGAAGCTCTGATGCCTTTTTTATAAGCGAAAAAAGGCTGTTGTTATGTGTAAAGCTATCTTGAGCCTGATAAAAGACACATAGTTCATAATTAAATACCCTGAACCTCATTTCAAGCTCTTGCGGATACTTAACCTCCCTTATAATGTATCCAAGAGAGGCTATTGCGTCTTTTATACGGGCATTGTCTTCGGTGTCAGACATTATAATCGCAACCTTTGTATCAGGGTCAAAATGCTCCTGCGCCTGTTCCAGTAATTCCTCAGAGACAGGCGGCGGGGGGGCGCTATCATCTGAATGGCCTTTTGAATGGCTTGAAGATGAGGGCTCGCTTTCACCTGAGGCCTCCCTCCCTGTTACCTTGAAGCGTCCGCCGCACCTTGCGCACTTTACCAGCACAGTCTTTCCTGCCGGTATCTTTGCTTCTGCTATCTTATAGGCTGCGCCGCAATTATCACAGGCTGCATTTATAAACTTATCTGTTCTTGTCGCTGTTTCATTCATGATATTGCCTCATCCCAGTCGGAATCAATACTTAATCCCTCTATGTCCGTAGTCTTTTCTCCGCGCTTGCTCTTTATCATATCAACCCCCTGCCTTACCCTTGCCTTACTGCTGGCATAGGCAAGGGCAGTCTGTTCAGTGATGAAATTTTGCTCAAAGAG
>JALWQB010000158.1 GCA_026994795.1 Deltaproteobacteria bacterium | reverse complement strand
AAGTTCTTGTTTATTAAAATGACTCAAAAGCCATAAAAATTTATCACTTACAGTATCGTTTATTTTTAAAGTAATTATTTGCATAACAACGCCTCCTTGCCTCGTTAAATTTTCCTATCAGTCTATCAGGCCGTTTTTCATTTTGTCCTTTCACCCAGCCTTCCTATCGCCCTTCTAAGCTCTCTTTTTCAGAGGCTAACAAAAACTATCCATTCATCTACTATAGGCATTTGGCTTCAATTAGAAGAAATTCTTTCGCAACAGTTGTTTTGCCAGCTCCATTTGGACCAGCTATAATATAGCATACTTTTGCCATCTATCTTATCTTAAAACACCAAACATTCGTAAAATCTGCCCACCCTGAAAAAATATATATACTGCAAGCTCCATCATTTGCCTAAATATGGGAAGGCGCTCATATCTTGCCATAAAAATTACCAAATATTCAAATATCAAAATAATCTATAGTCCGCCACGCACGCAACGCACGTAACCGGAATAGTCCTTATCATGCCAATCGGCGTAGCCATGGCGGAAATGACATCCCACGCGCCATCGGGATGGCCGCGTTGGACGTAGACGACCAGTAATTGGACGACTCGCAGGAAAATGTCGAGGTGTCTATGGCAGGGGCGTATCTGCCGTTATCAACTATGGTCTCAAGCTCAAAAGCGCTTGGAAGACGCCAGTCGGAAAAGCCAGCATAGGTAAGGGCGGCGCAGTAATCAACGGCGGCCTGCCACTCCATTCTATCATCCCTATCTATCTTCCCGTCACTGTTGGTATCAACGGAGCCCATGACCCTGCTCATGGCGCCCTTGCCACGACACATGCCCCGGCAAAATTCTCACTGCCAGACCCCGTAAGCGCAGCAGCCTGACCACAGTCCCCAACACGGGACACCGAGCAAAAAGACTTGCTGCGCCTCTTGCTGCGCCTCGTTTCCACATGCCCAATAAGCCTCTTTTCTCCATCCTCATCTCAAAATACCTCCTTTCCTTATGGCCTAAATCCTTGCTTAATACCACAAATCATTATACCCCAAATCCTGAATGCCATAAATCCTAAAGTCGTAATTCCTTATGCTCTAAATCTTTACACCACAAATCCCAATGCCTCAAGCAGCAGCCATCAGTACAAAATCCAACGAAAAACTAATAAGAGATAACGAATAAAAAACAACCAAACTCTTACGCCATCAAACCCAAAAGCCTTCTTAACTCTCCCCTTCTCCCTTTCCCACTTTCCCACATCCCCCATATCCTTTCCTTCCCCTCTCCCCTTCTACAACCTCCTTATCTCCTCCTCATACTGACGGACTATGCGAATTATCGGAATGTCTTCAAGGCCAGATATGGCATATCCCAAAAAATAGATGGTTATTATGGGTAATGCCTTCTTCTCCCCACCTTCTTCCATTACATTGTCTTCATTGGCATATTGTCTGCCTAAATATCTTCTAAAACGCATTATGTCCGATGGCAGTTTGGCCTTCTGAAGCTCTATCAGCACCAACTTCTCTTTGCCTCCCTTGGCCCTGATCCTTGCCTTAAACATTCATGTCAATTATCTATTGACACCCCGTCTGATGAAAGATAAATAATTTGAGAGTGCCAATTTCGCACAAACGAATAGTGGCATTTTTTGTACGGGGTTAGCCACTCATACATATGCGATTTGGCCATGTTTATAACACATTTTTCATTTTTAGAAACCATCATTGATGGAAGGGGTGAAGTGTGGCCAAATCGCACTTTTATTTTTCACGGGAAAAAGGAAGATAACCCCTTGATTTTTAGACAAAAAATAAGACCATCTAAAACTTAGACGGTCTTATTGAAATCATAGGTTGGCGGAGGGAGTAGGATTCGAACCCACGGTACCCTTGCGGGTACAACGGCTTTCAAGGCCGCCGCCTTAAACCACTCGGCCATCCCTCCATAATAATATATCTTATCATGCCTTATATGACCCCCTATATAAATCCTAATGTCTGAACAGTCAAGTTCTATATTGTCATAAAATTAAATAGAAGTTATCTTTTAAGAGTGTTTGCATTATAGGAGACAAAAGACAGGAAAGGAGACACTATGGCAAAGGGCACTGTAACAGGAAAGATTATAGAGAGGCATTTGGTAGAGGGTGATTTGATACCCAATACCCCTATTGCAATAAAGATTGACCAGACGCTTACTCAGGACGCCACAGGGACTATGGCATATCTGGAGTTTGAGGCAATTGGCATTGACAGGGTAAAGACGAGCCTTTCTGTAAGTTATGTTGACCACAATCTTCTTCAGACAGACTTTAAGAATGCGGATGACCATCGTTTTTTACAGACTGTAGCTGCAAAATACGGGATTTATTTTTCTCGCCCCGGTAATGGCATATGTCATCAGGTGCATCTTGAACGGTTTGCAGCGCCGGGAAAGACCCTGCTTGGCTCTGACAGCCATACCCCCACTGCCGGCGGTTGCGGTATGCTTGCAATTGGGGCAGGCGGTATGGATGTGGCGCTTGCAATGGCAGGCGAGCCTTTTCACCTGCGTATGCCGCAAATTGTCGGTGTTTATCTTACAGGAAGCCTCTCTCCATGGGTCTCTCCAAAGGATGTAATACTTGAGATATTGCGGAGATTGAGCGTAAAAGGGGGGGTAGGAAAGGTTATGGAGTATTTTGGCCCAGGGCTTTCCCATTTGACAGTGCCGGACAGGGCTGCGATTGCCAATCTCGGCACAGAGCTTGGCGCCACATCAACGGTATTCCCCTCTGATGAGATGACAAAGAGGTTCTTGATTGCGCAGCAAAGGGAGGACTGCTATGAGGAGTTCCTTGCTGAAAGCGATGTTGAGTATGATGAGGTGATAGAGCTTGACCTCTCTTCCCTTGAGCCAATGGCGGCTTGTCCATCTTCTCCTGATAATGTTGTAAAGGTAAGAGAGATAGAGGGAAGCGAGGTAGCGCAGGTGATTGTTGGCTCATGCGCCAATTCGTCTTTCAGGGATATTCAGGTGGTTGCAAAGGCGCTGGAAGGCAAAAGGGTGCATGAAAATGTAAGTTTTGAGATAAACCCTGGGAGCAGGCAGGTGCTTGAGATGGCTGCATCCCACGGTCTTTTATCAACGCTTATACATGCAGGGGCAAGGATTCATCAGTCAGGTTGCCTTGGATGTATTGGCATGGGGCAGGCCCCGCCATCTGACGCCATAAGCCTCAGGACATTTACAAGGAATTTCCCCGGGCGCTCTGGCACAGTGCCTGACAAGGTCTATCTGGTAAGCCCTGAAACGGCAGTTGCATCCGCCATTACTGGCAGGATAACCGACCCCCGCTCCATTGGCGATGAGCCAGTTGAGCTTATAGACCCCGACAGATATATAATAAATGATGTTGGCATTGCGCCCCCCCAGCCTCAAGGCTCTAAGGTTGAGATAATAAGAGGGCCTAATATAAAGCCGCTTCCCAATTTTGACCCCCTTACAGACGATATTGAGCTTACTGTAATACTTAAGGTCGGAGATAATATTACAACTGACCATATAATGCCGGCAGGCTCAAAAATCCTGCCGTTAAGGAGCAACTGCCCTGCAATAAGCGAATATTGCTTTAGCGCCATTGACCCTGAGTTTTCAAGGCGCGCAAAAGAGGGGGCTCATGATGGGCGGCGCTGGATGATTGTTGGAGGCGAGAATTATGGACAGGGCTCTTCAAGGGAACATGCAGCGCTTGCGCCAAGATACCTTGGGGTAAGGGTAAAGCTCGTGAAGGGGTTTGCAAGGATACATAAGGCAAATCTTATAAATTTTGGAATAATCCCAATGACATTTAAAGACCCTTCTGATTACGACAAACTCTCTCAGGGCTCAAAGGTCAGGATTAAGGGCATTAAAGAGGCCATTATGACAGGTAAAGAGGAAATTAGCCTCTTAACCTCTAATGGAGATTCAATAGAGGCGCTATGCGAGCTTTCTGAAAGGGATAGAGAGATACTTGTAAAGGGCGGCCTTTTAAACTGGGTAAGAGACAGGGTATGAAAGGCGCTATAAAAGATGTATATGGGATAATAGGCAATCCAGTGGCGCACAGCCTTAGCCCCGCCATGCACAATGCAGCCTTTAAGGAGCTTGGGTTAAATGCAATATATCTTGCCTTTGACACTACTGACCTTCAAGGGGCTGTAAGGGGCATAAGGGCGCTTGGAATAAAGGGGGTATCTGTAACTGTCCCTCATAAAGAGGCAGCGCTTAATCTTGTGGATGAGCTGGATGATATGGCCATTCATATAGGGGCGGTTAATACGATTATTAACCGTAATGGACGCCTTATAGGGAGAAATACTGACTGGGAAGGGGCGGTAAGGGCTATTGAAGAGGTTATGCCCCTTTCTCAAAAAAAGGTGCTTATCATTGGGGCGGGCGGGGCCTCAAGGGCGATTATAGCAGGATGCAAAAGACAGGGGGCAGATGTTCATGTGGCGAACAGGACAGTGGAGAAGGCAGAGGCGCTTTCAGGGCGCTTTGATGTCTCTTTTTCAGGGCTTGATATCCCACGAGATATGTCTTTTGACATTATTGTAAATACAACTACTTGCGGTATGGGCTCTGATACTACAATCCCAGTCTCACGATGGGTAATTGAAGGGGCGAGCTGCGTCATGGATATTGTATATTCACCGCTTAATACGCCTCTTCTTAAGCTGGCCTCAGAGCTTGGAAAGACCACGATAGACGGCCTTAAGATGCTGTTATATCAGGGTGTGCGCCAGTTTGAGTTATGGACAGGTCTTAATGCCCCTTTAGCCTGCATGAAGGACGCCCTTAATAATAAGCGCTCATAAAGAATAGGCGCCGATGGCAATAAGAAATTACTTATAAAATGGATATAAGCGACCTAAAAATTGCCTATTTTCTCTGGTGCACAGGGCTTTCAGGCGGGGCGAAGATACTGTTTGACCATGTAAGGCACTTAAGCAAAAGGGGCTTTAAGGCAGAGGCGGTATCTTTATCAGATATTGAAGGCTGGTATGGCTATCCCATACCATTTAAAAAGGTAAGGGACATAGGCGAGCTTAATTCCTATGACCTTATTGTAACGAGCTATTATGAGGCAGTAAATGCCCTCTGGGACAATCCTCTTGTTGATAATAATAAGATAGTGCATTTTTGTCAGGGGATTGAGGCGGAATACAAAGAGGCTCTCCCCTTTATAAAAGGCATAAAGAGGTGTTATAGCCTGCCTCTTCCTATTTGGACAGTTGGAGAGTGGCTTTCAAAAAAAATCATCAAGAGGTTTTCACCCCCTGTGTCTCCATATACGATTGGTCAGGGAATAGAGTTTGACCACTTCTTTCCTCCCGACCCTGATAGCCATAGACGATCTTATATCAGTGATGATACCCCGATAAAGGTAGTATTTGTTGCCCCATTTAATATCTCCATAAAGGAAGTTCCCTTTGGATTAAGGGTGTTAAGGAGGCTGAAAGAAAGGTGTAAGAATAGCGTAGAGATAATAAGGGTCTCATCAATAGATACCGCAGATGAAGAGGCCAGAATATTCAGGGCGGATAAATATCTTACAGGGCTTTTACCTCTGGAGGTAGGGGCGTTATTTCGCTCAAGCCACATATTGTTTTCACCCTCAAATGATGGAGAGGGCTTTGGCCTGCCTGTAGCGGAGGCAATGGCATGTTCTATGGCATGTTGCGTCTCTTCAATAAGCTCATATACATCTTGGGATAAAAAGGACGACTATGCCCTGTTTTTCCCGCCACATGATGAAGATAAGGCGTTTTCAATGCTCTATACCTTAGTATGTAATCCAAGGCTAAGAGTTCAACTCGGGAAAAGGGGCAGGGAGGTCGCCAGGCAGTTTTCTTTTAGTAAGGTAGTGAAGAGGATAGAAAAATGGTTTGACAACTATTACATATCATCTAAATCCTACACGGGAAAATAGGACAAAAATGAATTTTAACTGAATAAATATGGTGTTAGCCAATATGAAAATGCGTATCGTTCATCAATTCGCATTATTATCTGTTTAGAAATATTTCCCGTGAAAAATAAAAGTGCGATTTGGCCACACTTCACCCTTTCCATCAATGATGGTTTCTAAAAATGAAAGTGCCTTTAACAAGTTTACCATACCTGAATTCTATTACCTTGTGGAAAGATTTATGACGAATAAATAAATATTAGCGCCTGCCTGTCTGCTACCTTTAGGGACATATTTTTCTATGCTTCTTTTTCTTAATTTAAATGTCAATATCTTATACTATAAAAAAAGCGGAGGGGACTACCCTCCGCTAATACATTTTTTATAGGGAGAAGCATCCATTTAGCAGCCTCTCCCTATCAGCCTATTAATGAGCATACACTTCAGCATGCTTATAGACAAGTGTTGGGTCATCTACAGTAATTCCTCCTACAGCGCCACCTTCAAGATAGCTGCGTATGACAAGCTCCATCTCTGAATCGTCCAGCATGCCGTCTCCGTTTATATCACCCGGCAGTCGGCTCACCACTATCTTCATAGTAGCGATCTCATCACTGCTATCCCTGCAAAGCACCTCGTATTCTGTGCCGACCTCAACCTGCGTATTCGGATTTACCACTATGTAGTCATCTCCTCTTGTAACCTCGGTTACATCTTTTACTACAAAATCATATGGAGGAGCGCCACCTACAGCAGAGACCCTCAACCTTGACGACTCACCCTTATATACAACAAAGGAGGCAGGGGTTATCATAAGGGGAAGTTTAACCTCTATAGATGCTGGGGTCTTTGCTGTTTGACCTGAACCATCCTCTACTGAGAGTTCATAAGTCCCTTCCTGTGATGGAGCAGTCACCTGAACCACTGAACATTCTTCATCCATACAGGTATAGAGACCTCCCTCAAAATGCCACTCATATGACCCCGCACCCATACTCACCATAAATGTCTTGGTCTCACCTGGGGTCATAAGGGCTTGTGTTGGTGAAATCATCGGCGTGCCTCTCACTATCTCTATCTTTGCAGTAACCGTCTGGTCAGATGCATCTAACACAGTGATAATATCTTCTCCTGTTTGTCTTGGAGCTGTATAGCTTCCTCTTCCTGTCTCAGGGTCAACATATACATCCGCTCCTGAACTGGAAGTCGCTATATAGCCGCCATAACCTCCAAACACATTAAAGTTAAAGGTTTCACCCCGTTGTACAGATTTTGCGGCAGGTTGTATTATCAACTTCCTCTCCACATAGGCATGAACTGTATATTCCTGTTCAGCATTATCTGTAAATTGAATAACTACATCCTCATCTGAAACGCTTCCTGATGTAAAAGAAAAAACGCAGGATTCACTATCATCATCACAGTCTGCGGATTGCTCTATATCTCCATCGCCTTCCAGCACAATTGCCGAATAAGGAGGCACTCCGCCTGTTACTGTAAAGGTTTTTGTAGATTCCCTCTTCATATATCTCACGCTTGGACTTACGAGCAGCTTTTTAATGATATGCACTGTTATATCTATGGTATTGCCTTTCCTGTCTCTCACGGTAATGGTGTCATCAATCTGAACATGGCCTGCTGTGTAGGTATTATAGCCTTCCTCATCAGTCTTAACCTGTCCTACTTTACCTTTAGTAGCGGTCCACTCAAATGGAGGCACTCCGCCTGTTACCGCAATCTCAATCGTCTCATCAGGCTCAATGTAAACCTCCTCGTTAGTAGCCTGCATCGGGAGGTCAACATAAACAGTTGCCTCAGACTTTTGTCCAAGACTATCCGTAACCGTTACTGTTATTTCTTGAGAAACATCAGGCGCAGTGAAAATAACGCTATTGCCTGTAGTAGAGCTTAGATCCCCCGCGCTCACTGTCCATGTAAATGGGCCTGTTCCGCCCGTTACAGTAAATTCCCTTGAGCCTCCAAGGTCAAGCCATGCCTTAGCAGGCGTAACTACAGGAATATTCCCTACAGTTACTGTGGCAGTTGCCTCATTTCCAGCATCATCAGCCACGGTAATTATATCCGTCCCTATGTCTGATGGGGCTGAATAGTGGCCTGAATTGTCTATCTGACCCTTATTGGCGCTCCATGTATAAGTCCCGCTTCCGCCAAAAACAGAGAATGTCTGACTCATACCAGGGGCAAGGGTAACGCTTGCAGGAGATATCTTCATAGCCCCCATCACCGTTATCTCAGCGCTGGCAGTAACACCAGAAGCATCCATGACTATAAGTTTTACAGTCCCTGTCTTTGAAGAGGGGGTATAGGTAACAGTTTCCCCCGTATCGCTGCTCAAGTCGCCTTCGCCTATGATCTTCCATAGATAAGGGGTAGAACCGCCACTTACATGGAAATCCTTGGTCTCATCAGTATTCAATGACGCACTGGTTGGCGTGAGCGTCAACTCAGACTTTACTGTCACTGTAGCGCTTGCCTGTCTGCCGTTTGCAAGGTCTGTTGCCGTAACAGTATATGTTCCAGCCTTTTCAGGCGCTGTATAAACCCCATCAGATGTAATCTCACCGCTCGTAGCAGTCCATTTAAGAAGCGATGCATCCTTGGCATTATGGACAACAAAGGTCTGGCTTGCACCAAGAGTAAGAGTAACCTCCTGCGGGGTTATGGTCAGTTCGTTAAGTTTCTCTACTGATTCCACAACACTGATAGTTACCTTTGCCTCATTGCCTGCATCATCTCTTACAGTTACCTCATCTTTCCCGTCCCCAAGGTCATCAGGGGCGGTATATGTTACCTTGTCTCCTGTAATGGGAACAACCTTCCCCCTCAGAGCGCTCCATGTATAGGAACCTGTTCCGCCAGTTACAGTAATTTCCTGTGTCTGGCCAGTCTCAACTGTTGCAGTTGAAGGGGTTACTACCAGCCCCTCTGAGACCTCCACTGTTACTTTCACTACTGAACCAGCGTTGTCATATACGTTTATAACATATAGGCCAAGCGTGTCTTCTGGGGTATAGGTAACTTTATCACCAGTTACGGAAGAAAGTCTCCCGTATTCTGCCTCCCACTTATAGGGCGCAGCGCCGCTTACTACCTGAAATTGAGCGGTCTCACCCCTCATGATCCTGACTGAATGAGGCGTTACCCTGAGCGGTTCGCCAACCTTGATGGTTACTGATGAATAATCGCCATTGGCGTCAGTTACAGTAAGATGATATACGCCTGCTGCCTCAGGCGCCTTATATGTTACCTCTGTCCCTGACTGGGTATCAAGGTCGCCGCCTACTACCTGCCAGCTATATGGCTCCTGACCCCCTGATGCAGTAAATTTCTGCTCTGCGCCAAGATTCAGGGTTGCCTCGCCTGATGGGGAAATAGAGAGGACGCCGTTGTTAGTAAATGTTACGGATACCTTCCTTCCCCCTGCATCTGTAGCGGTAGCGGTAATAGTTGCAGGATCTGCGCCAAGCTCAATGGTCACCTGCTCATTATCATTTCCTGACTCTTTAAATGAGGCCGCTCCATCAACCTGCCATGTATAGGGAGGCTCACAACCCGTAACAGTCAACGCCACAGTGGAAGACGGTGAGAAACGCTTCCCATCCACATCAGGGCTGATGGCAAGGGCGGGGAGGACCTCAATGACTGAAGTCGCTGTAAATCCCTTTATATCTTGAACGCTTATCTTATCAAGCCCTGCAAGCTGAGGAGTATATGTTACCTTGTCTTGAAGGGTACTGGAGAGCTGGCCATTTAATGACTGCCATGAATATGTGCCATGGCCCCCTGCTGCAATAAACTCTATTGGGTCGTCAGTTACGCACATCCTCACTGATGAAGGCGTTATGCCCAATGGAGCGACAGGCTCTAATATATTGTAACAGTACTCCTGAGACTCCTCCGTATCTGTTGGATTAGAGGCTACTACTTTATAGCATACCTCATCGCCAGCAGACGCCTTGGGTATATCAGCTACATAGATATTGGAATTTGACTGAATAGATGCAGATGTGCCTGTAACAGTAAGGGTCATAGATGTTGTCTGAGATGAACCGCCATTTATTGTATAAGATAAATCCACTGTACCTCCAGCGCTCACGTCAAGACCAGCAACAACTGCATAGATGGTGAATGGGCCTGGGTCAAGGGTATCTATCAATCTCGTAACGCTCACTATGCTGACAGGTATGGTATTCACGCTGAGCGACTGGCTCCCTGTGGACACCGCCCCGTTTGAATCCACTGCCTCTATCTCCACATCAAGGCCGTCAAAGCCAGCGTCAGCGCCTGGAATTGTGGCCTCATAGGCAGAACCGTTCTGGCTCATAGCGACAGACTGCCATGCCATTGTCCCCTTCTTGCGATACTTCATAGTAACCGTAATGGCATCACCATCAGGGTCAGATACATCCGCTGACACAGACACATCCTGACCATAATCATAACTCGTTGGCGAAATCGTGCCGATAGTCGGAGCGCTGTTGGATACGCAAATCTTCCATGGACCCTTGGTAACCGCCCTGCCTTCATCGTCCACGGCCTTTATGGAGAACTCCACGCAATCACCAACAGAATTAAGCCCTGTAGCAGTGTAGGTATAGATATCAGCCCCTGTTGGAGACATCTGAGATACATTGCCGCCTGTAATGATTATCTCAGCAGAGCTTATACTGCCGTCATCCTTAATCTCCGCCTCTATATCAAATGTATTGGTATTGGGCGAAAGGCCATTTTGAACCGCATCCTGAGTGATTGTTGTAAGAGCGATAGTTGGATTAGCGCCAATCTTGAAGTTGGCCGTACAGTAATTTCCATTCTGGGATATCTCCACCTTCATTGTATGTATTCCTGGAGGATCAGCAGTAATGAAGCTCACTGTATAGGTATTTGACACAGAATCAGCGATTTTCTGCAGGATGTCTTCAAATGAATCATATATATTATAAAGCTCTCCATTTGTCTCATCCACTACTTTTTTCACAGTGGCAAGGTTATTATAAGATATGCCAAACACCTTTGCCCCATTACTCTTGGCTACCTGAATGGCCTTTTCCACATTGGGATAATCAGATGTCGCATCCCCGGGCTCATCAGTAATCAGAATTATTACCCTTGCCGCATCAGGACGAAATGAATACTGTGAGGCAAGACCTACGGCCTCAAACCACTCTTCTCTCCAGCCATTGGCAGTAAGCGTAGCCACTTCATTTTTAAAGTCCTCTACAGATGAATAAAACTGCCCGCTATTCCTCTCGCGCAGATACGGACTCGCACTCTGTCCAAAGGTGATAAGTCCAAGCCTCACGTCATAATTATGCTTATTTTTAAAGTAATCTACAAACTTATTGATATTATTCTTTACAGCATTGATTTCATCGGACATGCTCCCTGAAATATCAAGACAGAAGATCACATCCGCCACCTTCTTGCCCGAGGCGGACGGGGTAACGATGTTTGCCACCACTGGCTGATCATCGTCATAAACCACAAAGTCCCCTGCACCAAGGTCTGCGGACTTCATTGAGCCGTTAAACAGATTGAAGGTCGCCTTAACCGTAGATGTCCCGTCATTGTTGTCATGAACAATTGGGCCAGGGTCGCACTTCACATTATAACCGCTGCTCGCGCTTCCCTGAGCAGTGGCAAACGCATTATTAAAATAGGCCACGCTGAAAAAAGCAGCAAGGAACATGACCGCGCATAATCTAACTACACTAAATACTTTCATGCTCTCACCTCCTTACTTTATTTCCACTGAAAGCTGATCAAACACGGGGAAATCCAGTTGACCGGGCGTGCACAAGGCAACTATAAACGTATAAGTCCCTCTTAAGCTGGATGTATCAACCAATGGGACCTTGGGGATCAAGGTGATTATCTTGTCCTCTACGCTCAAAGAACCAAGATTCAGATTTGTCCTCAATCTTGGAAGAGAGGCAAAATCGCCATTAAACGGCACCATGCCTCCATCCTCTTGAAAAATCATCAACTGCTCCCCAAAGACGCCGCCTGTAAGGGCAGCATATACATCATAGCTGCCATCACCGTCAAGGATCACTAATGCCCCGACTTCCTCGCCTTTTTCAACCATCTGGTCATTGACCACCACCTTCGCCTTTCCGCCCGCGCTGGCAATGCCTGTCATACACAGACAAAGGCACAGACACAAGATGGAAAGCATCCCGTTTTTCATAAGGGAATTTCTCATAAAAACACCTCCTATTTTTTATTTTGATCTTTTAAAAAGGGCTTTAATCCCCTGTATACGCCTCAATCAGCCTGAACATAACATCAGGCGTAAGCCATGCGTCTCCCTGAAGATAATCCGTAATGGCAGTCTGCATCTCAATATCATCCACCTTGCTGTCAGCGCCTGCATACATAGCGCCCTTCTCGCCATTGGCGACATAGAGATTGGCAGGGCTTACTGTTATGCCCCTTGTATAGACATATATTTTGGCGGTTGCCTCATTACCAGCCGCATCCACTACCCTGACATCATAAGCGCCCTTTACCTGAGGGGCGGTATATGTAGCCTCCTCACTATCTTCCTCATCATAGGCTATGTCCCCATCGCCTGATTCTATATACCACCTGTAAGGCCCTTTTCCAAGCGCTGCTTGAAGGCGCGCAACATGCCTTGGCTCAACATGGATGCTTGACGGCACAATCCTCAACCCCTCAGAGACCACATCCACTGAGATGACTGCCATAGCAGATGTTGAATCCGTGGCGATTATATTGAATGAGCCAGTATTGGACAGGGCAGTCCACTCTACCTCTGCTCCAGTTATGGCGGAAAGCTCTCCCCTCTGCGCCTTCCATGTAATCTCGCCTTCACCCCCAAGGGCAGCTAACTTCACTGTAGTCTCAGGGGTGGTAACAATGGTCTCTGGGGTAACCACAATACGCCTCGTTTTCCCATTTTCAACACGCCTCCTTTTTTCATCCTTAAAATACCTCCTTTCCCCTTATTTTTGAAAGGACATCCGCTATTTTTTTTGTTCTTCTCTCATAAGCTAAAAAAGGGGATGAACCAGACAAGCAGGCCCCTATCATGGCATTATGCACTCTGCGCCTCTGTAATCATCTGCTCCACTTCTTTAATATCAGACGCCTTTATGATTATCCGCAATATATGCTTTAATTTTGCCTTGTCCTTTAAAGATGTTATCCTTTCCTTCAACGCCCCATGCTCCATGCCGAATTTTGCCTCCAACGCCTCTAAAACCATTTCATGGAGTCCTTTCTGAAGTCCTTCCTTAAGCCCTTTCTCCATCAAAAACTTTTCATATCCTGAAAGATACGGCATCTTTTTTACCTCCTCTAATTTATTGAATTCTTCCCATAACTCCTTATCTAATCCATCAGGAAGCCTTAATACCCAATCTATAAAACGCAAAAGATGAAAGACATCTTCTCTATCATGTCCCTTCTGTGACATCAGCCGCAAAAGATACATCTTCCACCTCTTGCGCTCATAGCCCTTCTTCGTCTCCATTGCCTTCAACTGCGCCATTACGCATAAGCTGAAGATATTCTCGCTATCCTGCAGCTCTTTCCAGCGCCCAGCAAAATCCACAAGTTTTACCGCTGGAAAATTCAAATGCATCCTTGCTCCATCAATGCCATAGCCAAAGCCTGACGGCCTCCAGTCCTTGTTTTCATCCGTTAAAATCGCAATGCTTATCACTGGCTTCTGAAACCTGTCATATATCCGATAGTTGCAAAGAAACATCCGCTCCGAAAACCCCTCTTCCTTCTGACCCTGCACCTCAACATGAATAAAGATCAGCGCCTCTTCTCCGTCTGCCTTTTTGTAAACCCTCATGAGCTTGTCCGCATATCTACGGCCTGTCTCCGCATCGCCTGTGATCTTCTGAAACTCTATATCCTCAGACCTGTATCCCCGTGACCAGTCAATCTTCTCAGAGACTTGAGGGAACAAAAAATCCATCATCTACTTGAAGAGCGTCTCCAGCACCTCTTTCCACGGAGAGTCAAAGTCGTCTCTCGTCCCTTTTGCATCACCCATCAATTATTAGCCTCTAATACAAGCATTACCGCCTCTGTTAAATTCTTTTACTAAATCTTCATCTCAATTTTATCACAAATAGAGCCTTCTTAACTCTCCCATTCTCCCCCACTTCCCTTTTCTCCCCATCTACAACCTCTTTATCTCCTCATCACTTATACGCCTCAATCAGCCTGAACATAACATCAGGCGTAAGCCATGCGTCTCCCTGAACATAATCCGTAATGGCAGTCTGCATCTCAACAGCATCCACCTTGCTGTCAGCGCCTGCATACATGGAAAACACATCCGTAGCCCCAACAATCTCTATATGACATACTCCCTGATTGCCTGCGCTGTCCATAATAAATACCGTATCCGTGCCTTCATAATTCTCAGGAGGGGTATAGTCCGCCTGCCCCCCATCGCTTAATGCAGCAGAAGAAATGCTGCCAACACCTGTCCACAGGGTATAATCGCCTGTGCCGCCAAATACACGGATAGCGCCCTTTTCGCCATTGGCGACATAGAGATTGGCAGGGCTTACTGTTATGCCCCTTGTATAGACATATATTTTTGCCCCTGCCTCATTACCAGCCGCATCCACCACCTTGACATCATAAGCGCCCTTTACCTGAGGGGCGGTATATGCAGCGTGCTCACTATCTTCCTCATCATAGTCTATATCACCATCGCCAGATTCAACATACCACCTGTAAGGACCTTTTCCAAGCGCTGCTTGAAGGCGCGCACTTTGCCCCGGCTCAACATGGATGCTTGACGGCACGACCCTCAACCCCTCAGACACCACATCCACTGAGATGACTGCAATAGCAGATGTTGAATCAGTGGCGATTATATTGAATGAGCCAGTATTGGACGGGGCAGTCCACTCTACCTCTTCTCCTGTTATGGCGGACAGCTCCCCCCTCTGCGCCTTCCATGTAATCTCGCCTTCACCGCCAAGGGCAGCTAACTTCACTGTAGTCTCAGGGGTAGCAACAATGCTCTCTGGGGTAACCACAAGCGGAAGCCTTACCTTTACATCCACTGTCGCAATATCGCCTGCGCTGTCTCCTACTGTTATCGTATAAGCGCCCTTTACATCAGGGGCAGTATAGATGATTGAGCCCTCTCCATTAAACCGATACGCCCCTGCTGTAACTGTTATATCATAAGGGGAGATGCCCCCAAGGATAGATAGCTCCGCCTCATCGCCCGGGGTAAGAAACACTGAGCCCGGGCTTACTGAAAGCCCCTTTCCTACCCAGACCATAGCCTCTGCTGAGTGACCCGAGCTGTCAAACACGGTTATCACCTGCCTTCCAATCCTTTTGGGCGGCGTATATTCCGTCTCTTCACCCTCAAATACGCTCAATTCCCCCTGAGTAACCTGCCACTTATATGAACCATCACCGCCTATCGCCCTGAAGTGGCTGGCGCCGCTTGCCCTTATAGCAATCTCTGAAGGCGTTATCCTCAATGGCTCAACAACCTGCACCGTGCAGGTAACCTTATCGCCTGCTGCATCCGTTACTGTTATAGTGTCTTTTCCGCTGCCTTCAGCAGGGCTATAGACAAAGACCGCGCCCTTTGACGCCGACACCTTGCCTGTCTCTGCCACAACCTTGTATGGCGGGCTTCCGCCATAAGGCCGTATAGTCCACTTTTCATCTGGCTCAAGGGTGATCGCAGTGGGCATTACGCCAAGGGGCTGCGAAGAAAGCACGCTAACAGGGATAGATACCTTCATATCCCCATAACTCGCCTCTAATACGGTAATGCCAACATCTTTTCCAAGAATGCTCGCCCCATCATCTCCAAGCCCTGCAATGGATGTATCCTGAATGGAAAGCGCTGCCTCATCCGTTATATCCTGCCTTATGCCATTATGGCTTACCTCAAATATACTGAAATACGCCTGAGAGCCCTTATCAAGGCTGATTACGCTCGGCTCGGCAGCAAGCATCTTTGTCGCCTCCTTGACCAAAACAGATGCCTCTGCAGAAAGACCCTCATATTCAAACCTTATGCTCACATTTCCAGAAGATACGCCAGTAATGACCCCGTCTGCATATTTTACGCAGTCCTTTTTATCCTCTGGAGACACAGTATAAGCATCAGGCTCAGACACCTCCTCCCATGTCCCGTCCTTTCTATATGCCCTGATACTCACCCTCACGGACTCATCCTCGCTTAAAATAACATTAGAAGGGCTTATAGAAAGGACAGTAAACCCGCCTCCAGAACTTGCGTCAACGCAAGAATATACCATATCCTCGCCGTCAGTAAGCCAGATATAAAACTTATCTTCTGTATCAGGGATGAAAGAAAGGCTATCCCCTGAGCCCTCTGTCCAGAAGAGGCTCCCGCCAGTTGACAAGAAGGAATATTCCCCTGAACCTCCCCCTATTTCAAGCTCTACTTCCTCTCCCGGAAGGGCATAGACACAAGACGGGTTAAGGGTGAGGGGAGAAGAGGGCTCTGTTTCCTCTTCTACAGACTCCGTTTCTTTAACAACTACTGTTACAGTACAACTTTGCTTCACGCCATCGCCATCAGTAAAGGAAAATACCACATCATATTCCCCTGCATCTGTATAGGCGTGTGCTGCAAGACCAAACCCTGGCCCTCTATTGCCGTCTCCAAATGCCCATGAGAGGTTAGACTTTGGGTCAGGGAGGGATGTATCCATGTCTGCGGTGAAAGTTATGGACTGGTTGACTTTAGGGTTGGTGGGGGTGAAGGTGATGGTACAGGATGATGTTTCAGACGGGGAATTTTCCTTGGATATAGCGCCTACTTCAGCCCCAATGTTTTCTATCTGAGGAGAATGTTCAACCTCTATGGTCTTCCCATTTAGGGAACTGTCAGGATTTATAGCATAAAGATTTCCATCTTCTGAGCCTACATAAATCGTCCTATCAGGACCAAACGCAGGCGCAGTAATGGGCTTTTTACCTAACCTCAATTTCCATTTTACCTCTCCTGCAGGGCTTACAGCATAAAGATAGCCGTCTTCAGTCCCTATGTATATCAACCCATCAGGGCCTTCAACAGGAACTGTATTTATAGACTGTATATCAACCTCCCACTTAATATTACCATCGTCATTGACTGCATACAATTTATTATAGTCTGGAACATATATAATACCGTCAGAGCCTATTAAAGGTCTTAAATCATACCTTACATAAATGCTATCAATAGACCATTTAGTTGAGCCGTCAGAATAGAGAGCCATGAAGCTCCCATTAGCATAAATATATATTGTCCCATCAGATGAGACCGTAAGAGAAGAAACACTATACAAATCATCAAAATTTTTCTTCCATTTTATAGAGCCATCTTTATTAAATGCATATAGCTTGGCCTCTATATTATCAATCGCATAGACAGTACCATCAGGGCCTATTGCAGGGGTTGTACGAGCAGTTTGTAGCTCAAAATTCCATTTCAGCGTACCCTCTGGGTCTATTGCAAAAAGACCGTTATGTTCAGTGACATATATCGTCCCTTCATCGCTTAATGCAACATCTACAGGACAACTCCTTATATCTTTTATACGCCATTTTTCTGAACCATCGGGGTTTACGGCCTTAAAGGGACAGCTACAATACCCTGTGCCGTCAGAGGCTATCAATAGAGAGTCAACCCAACCACAATTATCAAACTCCCATTTTTCCCCTCCATTACTATCTAATGCATAGAGACGATTATCACGCCCTGCTACATAGACAGTGCCATCTTCAATAACAGCAGGGGGGGTTGTTATAGAGCCTTTTGTAGTAAATCTCCATTTTATATTGCCATCAGGGCTGATAGCATAAAGGTATCTGCCTCCATTAAATAATATTGTGCCATCATATCCGATAGTCATGTCATAACTCTTTGTATTGTCAGAAAGGCGCACCTCCCATCTCTTCTGACCATCCTGCGTAATAGCCTGAAGGGTATAGTATCTTTGAGCATCATCATCGTAATGTCCCAACACAACATACAGCATATCTTTTGAGGCAGTTATAATGGAAATCCACCCATCATTAATATCAAGTTCCTGTTCTATAGCTCCATCAGGATTAACCACATAAAGCTTATTGGCCCCGCCAACATACAAAAGTCCGTTAGGCGCTAAAGTAAAACTATTTAACCATTCATTATCCTTTTGAAACTCCCATTTCTTTTTTCCATCAGGTGAGAAGGCTCTTAATGTTTTTTGTGAGGACAAAAGATAAATCGTGCCATCAGAGGCTACTGACATAGGATGTTGTGAACTAACATACTCTGATTCTAATACAATCTCCCACTCCTTTTTCCCATCCTCAGTAATAGCAATAAGCCTAATGCCCATTTTATCATATAGAAGAAGATATAAACTTCCCCCTGGTCCTTTGACTGAATCTTGAACATTGTACACATCGTCATAAGGCAAAAACCATTTTTTAGTCCCATCAGGACTTATGGCCATTATCCCCTGATTACCATCAAAATATGACAAAACATAAATATTTCCTGAATTATCTACAGTGCTGATTAATGACCCAATAGATATATATTCATCCCCATCCGTCCCTACAAATACCCATTTTTCAGTTCCATCAGGATTTAACGCATGAAGTTCACCCTGAAAAACGATATACACAGTCCCATCAGTGCCTACAACAGACCGTTGCCATGAATTTTCTTTTGCCCACTTGATCTTTCCCGAGGGCTCAAGGGCATATAAGGTATTATCAACTCCACCATTAACATAAATGGTGCCATCCTTTGCAAATACAGGCGCAAAATAAATCTGTCCATGTGTTTCAAAATGCCACTTTAATATGTCATCTGATGCAAAGCCCCAATTAAGAGGAAGCAGACATATTATGCCTTCAAAGAAAGTAAAAATAAGAACAATTGCAAAATCCAGCGCAAGAGACCGCAAGCGCAACCGTACCAATGTCTCCAATCCTCCTGAACGCCCCGCAAGACTTAATACGCCTCGTTTTCTCATTTTCAACACGCCTCCTTTTTTCATCCTTAAAATACCTCCTTTTCCCTTATTATTGTAAGGACATAAGTTAGTTTTTTGTTCTTCTCTAATAACCTAAAAAGGAACAAACCTGACAACCAGGCCCCTATCATGGCATTAAGCGCTCTGTCCCTCTGTAATTATCCGCTCCACTTCTTTAATATCAGACGCCTTTATGATTATCCGCAGTATATGTTTTAATTTTGCCTTGTCCTTTAAAGATGTTATCCTTTCTTCCAACGCCCCATGCGCCATACCGAATTTTGTCTCCAACGCCTCTAAAACCATCTCATGTAGTCCTTTCTGTAGTCCTTTTTGAAGCCCTTCCTTAAGCCCTTTCTTCATCAGAAATTTTTCATATCCTGAAATATACGGCATATTCTTTACCTCCTCTAATTTATTGAATTCTTGCCATAACTCCTTATCTAATCCATCAGGAAGCCTTAATGCCCAATCTATAAAACGCAAAAGATGAAAGACATCTTTTTTAATGCTAATAATATGTTATGGGGTAAGGAATAGCTCTATGAGCCTGTACATCTCCTCTACGCTCAACCATCCTGCATCTTCCATAAAGTCCCCTATGGCGCGTTCCATCTCATCCTCTGAAAGCCTCTTGTCGCTGCCTGCATATAGCTCCACAATATCTTCTATCTCCTCACTGCTTATAACTACCCTCACTGTCTGCCTGTGGCCCGTAGCGTCTTCAATGATTATAATGTCTGAATCCACATCGGATGCAGGGGCTGTGTATGTAATCTTTTTACCTTCAGTATCTGAAAGGGCATCAGGACCTGATGACGAGACCGCCCACTCATAGGGCGAAAGCCCCATGACCGCCTGCACTTGAGCAGTCTCCCCCGGCTCCAATATGAGCATCTCAGGGATGGTCTTTAGCGCCCCTGTATAGACCACTATATCACATGTTGCCTCTCTGCCCTCTCCATCTGTTACCTTCAGGGCATAATTGCCTGTAAGCTGAGGGGCGGTGTAACGGACCTGCGCCGTGCTTGAGGCATTGCCATCTTCCCCTGCCCCCTCCTTCTCTTCCTCTATTACGCCTTCTCCATCTATCGTCCATGTGTATGGCTCTGTGCCTCCAAATACCATGACATCAGCTGACTCACTCGGAAGCAGATACAGCCTTGCCCTGTTTACGAATAGCTTATCTGAGCTTACCTGCACTGACACCTCCTGAATGCCGCCTGCCTCGTCTATAACATGGATAAGGTAATTCCCCTTGACTGACGGCGCCTTATAGGTAATGGTATTAGCCTCAACGCTCACATCCCCTGCATCCGCCTCTGCCCTGTATTTGCCAAACCCGCCTGTTACCATAATCTCCGCCTCTTCGCCAAGGTCAAGGAAAAGCTCTTCTGGCGTTACCGTAAGGGGCGCCCCGGCCCTTACATCTATCATTACAGTATCTCCATAGCTGTCTGTAACAGTTATAAAATATTTACCAGAGATATCTGGCGCCTCATATTCATATGCGCCGTCTGAAAGCATCTTCACGCTCCCTGCCGACACTGAGACATCATACGGAGGCGCACCGCCTGTTACCTTAAATTCCTTTTTTTCACCAGGAGATATATAAAACTGCTCAGGCGTAGCCAAAAGCCCGAGGGCAACATTTACTGTTACTGTCTTTGACTGACCTAAGTCATCCTGCACAGTAACATAATATGCCCCCTCTACAGACGGGGCAGTGTATTCTACCTCGCTTTCTGTGGTTGAAGAGATTGTCCCTGCGCTGACGGACCATGAAAATGAGCCGCTCCCCCCTGATGCCTTTAGCTTAACCTTACCGCCCAGCTCAAGGTCAACTGCAAGGGGCGTTACCAGAAGGGGTGAGGCCATGGTAATCTCAACCTCAAACTCATTTCCAAGGCTGTCTGTTACAGTGATTACATCGCTTCCAGCTACCAGCGTGGATGTGTAATCAATGGTCTCATGGCTCATTTCAACTGTGCCGATGCGGGCAACTGCGGTGTATGGAGGCGCACCGCCCCTTACCGTAAACCTTCCGCCCTCGCCTGCCGCCACGGTCATGGATGCAGGCGTTACTGTGAGCGGGAGTTTTGGGGCTATGAGATAGGGGATAACTGCGCTCTTTCCGCTGCACTCAATAGTCAAAAGCCCTTGCCCGGGCATAAGGGCATTAAGAAGGCCATCGCTTGCAACAGAAAGCGCATCAGTATTATCAGGGGTTAACGCGCATTCGCCTGTCGCAAGCTCTCTTTCAGCGCCCCCGCCTGCTATTAGGCCCTTTATCCTGAGCCTCTGACTGCTCCCTGTTGAAAGCTGAATAATGGATGGCTCTACCCTTATGCCTAAAATGCCCTTATCAACAACCTTGATATTGACCGATGCCTCCCTTGCCCCATACGAGGCTTTTATGACCCCATCACCTGATGCAACTGCCTCAAACACCCCACTATCAAGCTGTCTCAAGACAGAGCTATCAGTAGAACTCCACCTTGCCTTTCCTGTAAGGTTTACCCTCTTACCGTCAGGCCTTACTCCAATAAGGCTGAACCCCCTCTTCTCACCAACTGCCATTGATGAGGTATCTCCTGAAAGCTCAAGGGATATTATGACCGCCTCCATGCTTACTACCTCAATCTTTGCAGACGATATTGCCTCTCCGTCATAGACCGCCACGCTATAGACCCCAGGCCTGCGAGGAGCCCTTACCGCAATGGATGCGCCGTTATGGATAGTCGCCTTATCGCCATCATCTCCCTCAATTAAAAGCCCATCTGACACGCTCCATATATATTCTTCATCCACTGCTGCTGCGCCTGCTCCGCCCGCCGCTACTGTAAAGACCATCTTCTGGCCCGGCATTACCTTTATGGACATTGTAGAAGTGGGGCTCAGGGAGTATGTATTGGTACCAATGGGTTTTTCTGTTGCGAAGAGTGTCTGAGGCGCCCTGCCTATGCGCCTCACACCATGTCCCCCCATTGGCCATGGGGAATCTGCAATGCCCATTGAGTTTGAATATATGGCGTAAAGGCCATCTAACCCAACATCTATCGTTTCGTCTACGCCTATCGCAGATGAGGAATCTACCGTTCCCTCCGTCTCATAGCTCCACTTCAATGTGCCCTCATCCCCTGCACCTGCATTAAAGGGAGCAATCAGCCAGAAAATCCCGCACAAAATAGAAAAAAGCATAATTTTTTTCATTTTTAAACGCCCTCCATCTCTTTATTCTTTAAAGATTATTTTTAGTCTTTATTAAATAATCTCTTACAATTATTAGCCTCTAATACAAGCATTACCGCCTCTGTTAAATTCTTTTACTAAATCTTCATCTTAAATTTATCACAAATAGAGCCTTCTTAACTCTCCCATTCTCCCCCACTTCCCTTTTCTCCCCATCTACAACCTCTTTATCTCCTCATCACTAAGACCAGTCTCTTCAACGATCCTATCTATAGGCTCATTGGCCTCAAGCATCTTTATGGCAAGCTTACTCATCACCCTTTTCATCTTCTCTTCTGCCCTTTTTCTTGCCTCAGCCTCTCTTTTCATCTTCTCCTCCGCGCCAAATCGCACAGATATGAGTGGCTAACCCCTTACAAAAAATGCCACTTATTCGATTGTACGAGATTGACACTCTCTAATTATTTATTTTTTATTTGGCGGGGTGTCAATAAATAAGTTGCCATGAATGTTTTTTAAAAAACTATCTTAAACCGCATCAATTGCGTTATTTCCCCCATATAACTGACATAGATTTCTTTCTCAAAATAGAGCGGAGTTGTATATGAATCCTCTGCAACATCTTTTCTTTTTTGACGAATGTCCGGGATACAAATACTCAAACGACTGACTCCTGATATTCAAACTGATGAGACTGCAAAGATGCTGAAAGAATTTGAATATATTAGGAATGGCACAATGAACGTTCTTGCCTTATTACTCTGTCCAGTTTTTGAGGTTCACTATATTTTTTGTCTTGACATTGGGGGCCGCCTCAAATATTTTGCTTATTTATATTAATTACTAAGTATCTCAGTAAAAATAGCACCTAAAACCTGCATGGCAAAAGGGGGCAAAAATAAATTTAAACGAATAAATAAAGGGTTAGCTAATATGAAACCTGTTTGTAAAATTTACTTTTTAAGTGAATACGACTTTCAGTTTTTTGCCCCCTTTTGCCGCCCTTCGGGATTGCAGGATTTAGTGTAAATATTTTATAACCTCTACAATCTATAAAAGTCAAATTGACCACTGCTAAAGGCGGCGGTTTTGACCAAATAAAACCGGAGAAAGATTTTATGGCTAAGGTAGTGCCCTTAAAAAAGAGAAAAAGGTCAGGTCTTGGAAGGGTCAGGAGGCTTCAAAAAATAAAAGACGAATTGTTGAAATTTCATGGCATTGACCTTGATAGCCTCCTTGCCTTAGAGCCTGCTTCTTCTCTTACATTAAATGATTTTGAAGAACTTACTGAAAGGATACTTACTGCAATAGATGATTTTTGTGAGGATCATCCTGATATCACTGTTCACGATGTCTTATATACTATTGAGAATGTAAAAGATATCATTAAGGAAAACACTCTTGATTTTGAAGAATAAATTTATTACTAAAGTTTCGCAGTTAAAATAGCGAATAAAAATGTATTGAAGTTACTGAAAAAATAACTTAAAGAGCCAGTTCCAAAGATGACCAATGGTTAAAAGAGACGATGCGTTGAAGGAGCTTATATTTATGTTAAATCCCTTAGTTTGCCCTGAAATGGAAGTTGGTGATTTTATACAGCGTATTAATTTTATAGAAAAAATATCATAAACCTATTGCTAATAACAATTACGCGACTTTATTAGTCTATTAGTTTAATGTTATCATCTTTTAAGCCATATATAAGCCTTATACGCGTCAAACAATGGATTAAAAATCTATTTATCTTTGCCCCGTTACTATTTGCTGAAAGATTTTTAGATGTCGCTTCCATCTTGCTTGCATTAAAGGCATTTATTTTATTTTCATTCGTAAGCTCTATAATCTACATATTTAATGATATATTAGACCTTGATTCAGACAGGAGACACCCTGTAAAATGTAAGGTCCGTCCGCTTGCAAGCGGCCTTATCTCTGTAAGACAGGCATTAAAGGTTGGACTTCTGCTTATTGTATGCGCCTTGTATCTTATAAGGGGTTTTCCTTTAACGGTTATCTTAGGTGTAGTTAGTTATGTTGTTATTAATCTATTATACAGTATAAAAATTAAGCATTTCCCAATAATAGATATATTTTGTATAGCATCAGGCTTTTTAATAAGGATATATATAGGGGCAACGGCCATCAATGTCCCGATATCTTCATGGATGCTTATAACTGTCTTATCTCTCTCTATCTTCCTTGCCTCAATAAAACGCCTTCAAGAATTAAAGGTCATTCAACATAATGCAAGGGGGGTGCTTGTAAACTATTCTGAAAAATTACTTGAACAGTATATCTTGACTGCGCAAATATGTTCCATAGTCTTTTATAGCCTGTTTGTTATATCTGAGAGGAAAAGGCTATGGGTTACTATTCCGCTGGTTATTTATGGATTTTACAGATACCTATATTTAGTTGAATTAAAAGGGAAGGGGGAGTCTCCTACTGATGTTATCCTGACTGACCTACCCCTTATTATTGTGCTGATTATATGGATGATATTGTGTATAATTGTCTTGTTAAAATATCCATAGCCAACTTACTGGTAAACTGAGGTTGCCCCCAATGTCAAGACAAAAAATACGGTTATACGTAAAGCATATTTATTTAATTTAGTAGCTGAAACAGCGCCGAGGCCCAAATCTGCTTTGTCTATTGCAACGCCCACAAAGCTTGAGATGATCCACCTTAAAAAACCTCATTTTTTGTCTTGATACTGGGATCAACCTCAGTAATAGATAACTTCTGGCAAATTTCCTGCATTTCTTCTAATATAAACTGTCCACGGGCTGTCTCTTCCATCTTACTATAGGCGCAATATGAAAAGGGCGCTCCCAATAAAAGAGACATCACTCTTGTTATCTTCCCGAGCTCTCCCATTGAAAATGCAATAAGCCTGATGTCTCTTCCTTCGCTCCCTTTCAGTATAGATTGAAATTCCCTGTAGATAACCATAACAGTGAGTATATCATAGACGTTCTTAGGAGTGCATACTATTTTTATAATATTACACCCTGTATCATAAGCCTTTTTAAGCACAGATAATAATTGGGGGCTTCTGGGGGTGCCATTAAAATCATGGTAAGATACTATAATGTTTACTTGAAGCTCTTTTGCCCTATTAATAATCATCTCCCTTAATTTAGTCTCTGTTCTAAGTTCTATATCAACATAAGAGGCAATTCTTCCCTCTATTACCTCCATAAGCCAGCTTATCCTCTCTTCTTCTGTCCCTTTAAATAGTCCACCCTCATCCTCCTTCCTGTTTGTAAAAATTATTGGCATATTCATGGAGATTACTGAGGACTTTCTAAGCATTGAGCATAAGAGAGGGATAGGCGAAGATGCCTTCTTGTTCTGGATCATAGGGTACAGGCCGTCTAAACGTATCTCTACAAGACAATGGGAATTATTGGCTAAACAAGACAATTTATTAAAAAATCCCTCTATATTGTCCTCAATAAGGCTTATGCAAAACATTATAACAGACCCATATTATACAACATACTTTTAAAATATCCCTTAAAACTATAGATGGAACTAAATGGCAGAGAGGGCGGGAATTACCCTAATCTATAACTAACCAATATTAAAAATAAAAAAAGACAATAATTAAATTGTTACAGTTAATTTTACTATTCATTCAATCTTGACGAAAGCCATTGATCCGCTGCATCACGAGGCCATCCTACACATTTTGCGGATAATTTCAAGGGCATTGGAAATTTTTTATTCTTGATTTATTCATAACTCGTTGTTTTCAAAAGTCCAATATAAGCCGATAATTATTTGATATTCAAAATTTTTGGTGTGGTTTTGACCAAAGAATAAATGTTAGTAATATATCATGCTATAATTATTGGACCAAATGAAAATATTCATCACATAATCCTGAAATTGATGACATGGGAAAAGACACTTGCCTATAAGGCAATATGAGGCTAAAGGTATTGCAAAATATGGTAGTATTTTTTAATGTAGAAAATAGGTCATATTGAAAAATAATAATACGCTGGTGAAAGACTATGAAAGAGACAACAAAGCTCCTTGCCTTTATGGGTTCTCCAAGAAAAGGGGGCAATACTGATACCTTCCTTGATGCAGTGATTGAGGCTGCTAAGGGGCATGGCGCAGATATACAAAAGGTAAATTTATATAAGATTAATTTTGAGCCATGTATTGAATGCGGTGCATGTGACAAGGATGGAAAGTGTCCGTTAAAAGACGACCTATCTCCTCTCTATAGCTCAATCGCTATAGCAGATTGCATTATAGCAGCCTCTCCCATATTCTTCTATAATATTACGGCAAAAACTCAGGCATTAGTTGAGAGGATGCAGGCATTCTGGGTCAAAAAATATGTATTAAAACAGGCTGAAGTTAATAAAAAGAAAAAAGATGGTATATTCATAGGTATTGGAGCCACACGGGGGAAAAGCCTGTTTGATGGCCCGATTCTTACAATGAAATACTTTTTTGACGCCATATCATGTGAAAATAAAAGGGCATTTTTATACCGCGGGATTGAAAAGAGGGCAGAGGTAAAAGGGCATAAAGATATAATGGAAGAGGCAGAGACCATAGGAAAAAGGCTTGCGCTCAATCTCTCACTTAATGATATCGGCATATCTATATAGAATAAAAAAGAAACGGGTGAATTATGGCCTCTAAGAACTCTATGCAAAACGAAAATCATATAATTGCATCAAAAGACAGCCTTAAAGGGCTCTTGGATGCCTCAATGGATGAGGGGCTTTTTAAAAAGATTGAGACCCTTTCTCACTGGTGCATAGATGCCATAAAAAAAGGCGGAAAGCTTGTAACATTTGGAAATGGCGGGAGCGCTGCTGACGCCCAGCATATTGCAGCAGAGTTTATCAATAGATTCAGGCTTGAAAGGCGTCCTTATCCTGCAATTGCCCTCACAACTGATACGAGCATAATTACAAGCATTGGAAACGACTATAGCTTTGATGAGATATTTAAAAAACAGGTTGAGGCCATTGTAGGACAACTTGACATAGCGCTTGGCATAAGCACAAGCGGGACAAGCAGGAATGTCCACCTTGGCCTCAATGCAGCAAAAGTCAGGGGCGCAAAGACCGTGCTACTCTCAGGCATGGGGGGCGCCAAGTTTGAGGGGGATTTTGACCTTGTAATAGCTGTCCCCTCTCAGGATACGCCGAGGATACAGGAAGTGCATCTCTTTCTTGAGCATCAATTCTGTGAACTGGTAGAAGAGGGTCTTACGCTTACTTAAATCCTGAACAGCAAAAAGGGGGACTAAAAATAATCAATAAAAAATTCCATGATAAAAAGATTAAGATTGATTTTTCAGGGCTTAAAAGGACATCTTTATATGAGCGCCCGAGCCTTGTTGAAATAAACTCTTTTTCTTCAATCCCATATAAGGGCATGAGCTTTTCCGACTTTCTCAATACCGTCCCTAATATGCTTGCAGGAAAGGGGCTTAAGGAGCTTGGGCAGATTATAATATCTGCAAGGCGTAACAAAAGGCCGTTTGTGTTTGGAATGGGCGCTCATGTTATAAAGGTTGGCCTTAGCCCGATTATAATTCACCTTATGAAACAGGGGATTATAACCGCAATAGCCCAAAACGGCGCATGCCTTATCCACGACTTTGAGCTTGCGGCAGTTGGAAGGACATCTGAGGATGTGGGGGCATCTATTGGCGATGGAACATTTGGCATGGCAAAAGAGACGGCTGATTTCTTAAATAATTGCGCACAACATGCCTATAAAGAGGATATCGGGCTTGGAGAAGCAGTTGGCATGGCAATAGAAAGAGAGGGGCTTCCCTATAAAGAGCTCAGTATCATTTATAATGCCTATTGCCTCAATATCCCTGTAACTATCCATGTAGCAATAGGGACAGATATAATACATATGCACCCGAGCGCAGACGGCGCCGCCATTGGCGCATCGTCCTACAATGACTTTAAACTGTTTACATCAATCATTGCAGGCCTTGATCAAGGCGTATATGTAAACTTTGGCTCTGCCGTCATATTGCCAGAGGTATTTTTAAAGGCAATTACGATAGCAAGAAACCTTGGTTATCCGCTTGATAACATTACAACTGCAAACTTTGACTTTATACGCCAGTATCGGCCTCACACAAATGTCGTATCCCGACCAACGCTTAAGGGCGGAAAGGGGTTTAATTTTACAGGGCACCATGAGATAATGCTCCCGATGCTTGCCGCTATATTAATTGAAGGTTTAAGTAAGACATCAGGGACATAATGGGAAATGACAACAACAAATTGGCCTCTCTATTATCATAACGCACCCACGCGCCATGTCTTACGAACTGTTTTCAATGCTTGAGGCCATTGGGGCAAGGTGCATATCATTTCCTGTTATAGAGCAAAAATTTCCTGATGACACTTTAACCCTTGACGAGTCCATAGAAAATATTGGAAAATATAATTAGGCGTTATTTACAAGCCAGAATGCCGTAGGGTTCTTTTATGAGAGGGTGAGACAAATTGGAAAAAATGTAAGGGTGTTTGGAGGGCTAAAGGTGGCATGTGTGGGCAGCGCAACTGCAAATGAGTTAAATAAGCTCGGCATCACTCCTGACCTGATGCCAGAGCGCTTTCAGCAGGAGGGGCTTATTGAAGAATTTAAGGCTCTTATAAGCTCTAAAGCCGCGTATAACGGCACAAAAATAAGTATGTTATACCCGAAGGGCAAAAGAGGTGCGTCCCTTGGCCCTGTAACTAAAAAAACAATAGAGGAATATGGCCTTAAATGCCATATAATGCCACATAATGCCCAAGACCGCCGCTATAAAGGCGCTTGTAAAAGAGATTGAGAGGTCATTTTATGACTTTTTACAGCCATGAGCCATCAAGCCTTTCAACAGTCCTTGCCCGCATAAGGAAGAAGAAAGAGGACTATGAAAAGTATAAGTTTACCAGAACTCAGGGGCGCGCCCTTCGGGCATTTTTTGACCTTGCCCAAGAATTTGAGACCATTGAGAATTTTTTCAGGGTAGCAGTGTTTGTGCCAAAAGAGTTCATGGGGCTTGACTGCTGCCTCTATCTATTGTCTCAAGGCAGTGAGGAGAGGCTTGAGGTTGCCTGCGATTCTCTTTCAGGGACAGAGGTAGCTGGCAACCCGCCTCCAGAGGGCATAGAGATCCGGGATGAGCCTTATGAGATAAATGACTCATTTGTTACGCCAATACGTGGAAACTGCAGGCTCTTTGCAGAGCAACCAATACAGGAATCAGAAGAGATTATAGGGATGTTTGAGGTCTTTCCGCTATCTCGCCTTGAAGAAAAAGACAAGCTTTTTTTCAGAAAATACGCAAACAGGATAGGATATAACCTCCACTATAAGATGCTTGTAAAGCAGAATGAAGACCACATAAAGTTTGTAAATACCCTTGTAGCTGATATTGAACACAATGTAATCATCCCCAATATGAAATATAAGCTCTTTTTAAACAGCCTTAAACGAAAACTTATAGAGGCGCATGAAATCTATGATATCATACTAAAAAAGATAGAAAAACATAAGAGCTATGGATGCCGGCATATACATGAGATTGAAGATATTAGCGGACAGATATTTAATCTCTATTCAGAGCTTATGAACCAGTATAGGGAGCTTGAAAAACACTATTACAATACAAGCCTCTTTCTTGAGAGCCTCTTAAGACGCGACCACTTTGAAAAGGGCCACCTTGTATTAAGGCAAAAGATGTGCCGCTTTAAAAAAGAGGTTATTGACCCGCAGCTTGAAAGATACAGGGCACGCCTTGAGAGAAAGGGGATAAGGATAGACAACCAGCTTGGGGGCATCCCAGAGACAGAGGATATCCCGCTTATGGTGGATGTTGGCCTGATCTCGCAGGTTTATGCAAACTTTTTTTCAAACGCCGAAAAGTATTGCGAAGAGGTAACAAATGAGCATGGCGAAAATATAAAGTTTATGGCGTATGGCAGAGAGATTATTGAAGGCTTCTTTGGGCATAATAAGCCTGGCATAAAATTCAATGTATTTACCACAGGCCCTCATATACCTGAAAAATATGCAAATAAGCTCTTTGAAGAGGGCTTCAGAGCCCACCCTGCAAGACACAATGGCCACAGCATGGGGCATGGCCTCCACTTTGTCAAAAAGGTGGTTGAGGTGCATGGCGGGGTTGTAGGATATGAGCCTGTGCACCTTGGAAATAATTTCTATTTTATCCTGCCCTTACAGGTCTCTTTAAAAGAGGAGGCATCTAATAAGGAACTGAGTGATAATACTTAGAAAACTCTAAACCCTAAGGGATAAGGCATAAGGATATGGATATGGATACTATAACCCTAAAGGAACTAAGAAGAGAGCTTGAAGATAAGAGCATCAGGGCAAAGATATTAATTGAGGCCCTCCCTTATATAAGGAAGTTTGCTGGAAAGACTGTTGTCATAAAATATGGCGGCCATGCAATGGTGGATGACGCCCTTAAGGAGAGTTTTGTCCTTGACATAATTCTCATGCGCTATGTGGGCATAAGGCCAGTGGTAGTTCATGGCGGGGGCCCTCAGATTACAAACACCCTTTCAAGGATGGGCATTAAGCCCACCTTTGTAAACGGGCAGCGTGTTACAGATGATGAGACAATGAGCGTTGTAGAGATGGTGCTTGTGGGCACAGTAAATAAGGAGATAGTTGGCCTTATTAACCGTTTTGGAGGCAGGGCGGTCGGCCTTTCTGGAAGGGATGGAGACCTTATTAAGACATCAAGGATGAAGATATATAAGTATTCAGGGGATGAAAGGCCGCCAGAGATTATAGATATTGGCCGTGTCGGAAGGGTTGAAGAGGTAAATATTGATGTCATATACGCCCTTGAAAATGCTGGGTTTGTCCCTGTAATAGCGCCTGTTGGCGTAGGGCCAGACGGCACTGCACATAACATAAACGCAGACCTTGTAGCAGGGGCTGTTGCAGGCTCATTAAAGGCGGAAAAGCTCATACTGTTGACAGATGTTGAGGGCGTAAGGGACAGTGATGAAAGACTCATACGCTCTATGTCCATAAAGGATATAGATGCCCTGATTGATGCTAATGTGGCAAAGGGAGGCATGATACCAAAATTAAAGGCATGTAAGAAGGCAATTAAGGGCGGGGTAAAAAAGGCACATATAATAGATGGAAGAATAGAACATGCAATACTTCTTGAGCTCTTTACAGACAGTGGTATAGGAACGGAGGTTACTGATGGATAATATGGATAAATTTGACTGTATTGCCAAAACATATAACCGCCTTCCCATAGAGATTATAAGGGGAGAGGGAGTATGGCTGTTTTCAGATGACGGAAGGCGTTTTTTAGACCTTATTGCCGGCATAGCGGTATGCAACCTCGGGCATGTCCATAATGACCTTTTGGACACGCTTAAGGAGACGGCATCAAACCTGTGGCATACATCAAACCTTTTCTGGACAATGCCTCAGGCAAGGCTTGCAAAAAGGCTATGTGAATTGAGCTTTGGACAAAAGGTATTCTTTTGTAACTCAGGGGCAGAATCTGTTGAGGCAGCCATAAAACTTATGAGGCGCTATGGACACATCAAAAAAGGGGCGTCCTCTATAGGGATAATAGCGCTTGAAAGGTCATTTCATGGGCGCACTATGGGAGCCCTTTCTGTTACAGGTCAGCCCAAATATCAGCTCCACTTTGGCCCGCTTCTAATGAATGTTACATTTATACCCCCAAATGATATAGATGCCCTGATGCTTACAGTATCTTATGATACATGCGGCATAATACTTGAGCCTGTTCAAGGAGAGGGCGGGGTATATCCGCTTGATCTTGAGTTTATTAAGGAGGCAAGAAGGCTTTGCAATGAATATGATATATTGTTATGTTTTGATGAGGTGCAGACTGGCATTGGAAGGACTGGCCGTCTATTCGCCTATGAATGGGCAGGCATTGAGCCAGATTTAATGTGCCTTGCAAAGGGGCTTTCTAACGGGCTTCCAATTGGGGCATTGGTAGGGAAAGAGGAGGTAATGGAATATCTCCCTAAAGGGACACATGCCTCTACATTTGGAGGGGGCCCAATCGTATGCGAGGTGGCGCATAAGGTCTTGGATATTATTGGGCAAGATGATTTTCTTTCAGAGGTAAGGGAGAAAGGAGGGCTTCTTAAAGATGGGCTTTTGTCATTACAGGAGAGATTTAAAGGCATTATAAAAGAGGTAAGGGGCATGGGGCTTATGCTGGCTGTTGAGTTCAATAAACCGCTAAAGGGTATAGGAGATGAGCTTATAAAAAGGGGCATCCTTGCCCTTACCCCAGAAGACAGGCTTTTAAGGCTTATACCGCCTCTTATTATCGGGCATGAGGAGATAGGTTTTTTCTTAAGCGCCCTTGAAGATATATTAAAAACATATAAAAAAGGGGCAAAACAGTAAATATTATGCTATTAGCTCGTAATCTTGAGCGTTACTCATTATAAATTATAAAAAGGGATTTATAAAATGACTGATAAAACCAAACACCTTTTAAGGGTATTAGACCTTACAACTGATGAATGTTTGAGGCTCTTAAATGATGGGTTCAGGTTAAAGAGACAAAAGCGTTCTGGTATAAGGCAATTCCCAGCTACTGGCATGGTGCTCGGGCTGTTATTTGAAAAGCCATCTACAAGGACAAGGGTCTCTTTTGAGGCAGCGATGTTCACGCTTGGAGGCAATGTCATATATATGTCAAGGGATGCCTTACAGCTATCGCGTGGCGAGCCAATAAAGGATACTGCAAGGGTGCTTTCAAGATATGTTGACTGCATTGTCATAAGGACATTTGGTCAAGAGATAGTAGAGGAATTTTCACAATGGGCAGATGTCCCTATTATTAACGGGCTTACTGACAAACATCACCCCTGTCAGGCGCTGTCTGATATTATGACTGTTATGGAGGTAAAGGGGAAGGATAAAGACACTATAAGCGCCCTTAAGGTGGCATGGATTGGAGACGGGAACAATGTATGCCACTCTTGGATGGAGCTTAGCGCACGCCTTGGGTTTGAGATGAGGATAGCGTGCCCTGAGGGATTTGACCCTGATCCTCAAATACTTAACGATTCCATAAGTGAAGGGGCAAAGATTGAGATTGTAAGGGACCCAGCTCAGGCAGTTAAATGGGCAGATGTAATAAATACGGATGTTTGGGCAAGCATGGGGCAGGAAGATGAGGCAGAAGAGAGGAAAAAGGTCTTTGCCCCATATCAACTAAATGAATCTCTTATGAAACTTGCGCCAAAAGACGCGATCGTCTTACACTGCCTTCCTGCCCACAGGGGCGAAGAGATAACAGATGAGGTTATTGAAGGCAATAACTCCTATGTATGGGAACAGGCAGAGAACAAGATGCACCTGCATGCCAGCGTTCTATCCTATTTGCTGTCATTATAAAAAGTAGTTGGACGAAGCCGCCCTGCCATAAGCGGGACGGCAGTCTTCCTTTTTTGATATTACACACAAAAATTAGTCTGTTGCAACCTCAAATTTCTGTAATAAATAGTTGAAGGCAATGATATTGCCTTAATTTCTCATCATCAAGAAGCTTGCAATGAACACATCTATGCCCAATGACCCAAAATTCAATCAGTATTATCAGAAACATGTCAAGTTACTCAATCTTAGTGGCTTTAGCCCAAAAACTATTGATGCCTATTCAAGGGCACTCAGACGTATTGGCAATTATTTTAACTACAACATTGACTGAGGTGGTCCCCAATGTCAAGACAAAAAATGAGTTTTTTAAAGGTGGATTACTGTTAAGGTTCACAAATTTTAACACATCAGCAAAATGTTGTTTCTGATTTTTTTATCTCTTGTAAGCTTGGCAATAAACGCCTTTTTAGTCAAATTACCACCGCCAGAGGCGGTGGCTTTGACAAATATTAAATGGATTAAACTCGACCTGCTGCAATCAGGCTTGATGTATCGCCTTGTAACTTCCAATAAATCATCAATCGGCAATAAAAGAACCTACGAACCTCTACTATTACCTCTTCTTGCCATAGCTTAAAACTCGTCCTCGGCTCCTTTTGACCCGGTTTTCGATCTTCCAAATCACTCCTATGCTTCCATTTCATTTTTGTATTGAGGAACAATGAGCCTCATCTTCCCAGTGTAACCCTCAAAACAACCCCTCCAAAACCATGCCGTTTAGGGACGGTCAAGGATGACCTGCCTTGCAAAGCGGGCTAATATATGCCTTCTATGCCTTCTATACAATCTTGCCGACTGTCCATAAGACCTCCCTCTTTTTTGGCAAACACCATACTCTTCCTCAAATCTCATCTTTCTCCATACTTTCTGTTAATTCTGAAATCAATTTTTCTGACTCTAAAAATTTCTGACTCTTTGTATAGCAAAATGGCAGGTCCATACATTCCTGCCCTTATACCCTCCTCTTATGCGCCCCTTTATAGACAGCGCCATTTCTTCCGTCAATGCTTATCATATCTCCATTTGTAAGTTCGTAATTATTTATCCTTGCCCGCCTCTTTAGCTCATATAGCCTCAAGCCCTTAAACCCAACAACGCAGGTCTTATCAAGGCGGAGGGCAACTATTGAGGCATGGGAGGTCTGGCCGCCTTTTGCAGTGAGTAGCCCGTCAGCAAGAGAAATCTCTTTTATGTCATCAGGTACAGTGTCTGAGCGGACAAGTATGACAGGCATATCAGGGTCTTCTTTTTTAAGGCGCTCTATGTCAGAGAGGTCAAATGCAATACGGCCAGAAAGGGCTCCACCGCTTACGCCTATGCCCCTTCCAAGAAATGCCTTTTTAAGCTCAGGCCCCTTTACGAATACGGGATAGGAGCGTTTTTTCTTTGGCGTCATATCACGAGTCTGGAGGATATAGAGGTCTGAAGCCTCAGGGGATTCAAAGGTAAACTCAATTTCTTGATGGCTCCAGCCCCTCTCCTCTATAAGGCGCCTTACATGGCCTAAAAGCGCCTTGTATATCTGTGGAAACGCCTCTTCAAGGCACGGCTCATCCACATTTAAAAACTCCTTTTGCTCCAAAGAGATAGGGTAGGTGCTTACAAGGCCGCTTACAATGTCTTCTCCCTGATTTCCTGGGGTATAGTCTCCCCAAAGAGATATTCGGTCCATCTTGTAGTTTGGATTGGTGGTAAACACCACCCCTGTCCCTGATTCCTCGCTCATGTTCCCGAATGTCATTACCTGCACAATAACTGCCGTGCCCCACCTATCAGATATGTCCATAATCTCCCTGTATGCCCTTGCCTTCTTAGAGCCCCATGAATTGAGCACAAGCCTTATAGTGTGCATAAGCTGATCCCACGGGTCATCAATAACCTCTATATCAGCCGCCTCTGTTGCCTCACGGTAGAGAAGGGCAAGCTCTCTCATCTGCTCCCCTGTAAACTGCCTCTTTTTCTCAACCCCTGCACGCCTCTTATGCTCTATCATAAGTTTTGTGAATACATCCCTTGAAAGCCCGCACCCCATTGCCCATGACTGTATAAATCGCCTGTAATTGTCCCATGCAAACCACATCTTGCCTGTAATGTCAGAAAGCCCCTCAATAGTGGCTATATTGCTCCCGACATTTATTATAGTTGACATCATGCCTGGCATTGAAATGGCTGCCCCGCTCCTTACAGAGAGAAAGAGTGGCGCCTTTGGGTGCCCAAAACGCCTTCCAAGCCTATCCTCTATGGGATGAAGCGCATCCTTTAGCCTCTCCTTAAGCTCGCTAAATACCCTTGGAAACTCATCCAAGATGTCCTTACACCTGAATATCTCTGTTGTAATGATTATGCCAGCAGGCACTGGAAGCCCCTCTTCATGGAGCTGAATAAGGTTAAATCCCTTATTTCCAAGGTGAATAAGGTCTTTTATGGGCTTATAAGGGGTATGGATAGGGCATATAGTGCTCTCAGGGTCATAGGTGAGAAGGAGATCAAGGTTCTTTTCTGATAAGACCTCGCGCTCTTCTTCAAATATGTGGTGCACCCTTGAGATAAATATGTCAAGATACTGAAGGCCAAATGTCCCTGCTATAAGGTCCCTTAGAAAAGACTCTGATATCTTATGGATAATCTGCGCCTTATCTGATGATGAATCCTTTATGTATCGCCTGTATTTTTCAATGAGCCTGTCAGGATAAAGCCCCTTTATTATGCGAGGCAGGTTCTCTTGATGCTGATTTATATAGTAGATGTAGATTACATCCTTAACTCCCTCTAAAAGCCCCTGAACTATGTCTCTAAACTGAGCAAATGAGAATTGACGCAGGTGAAGCGCCTGCTCAAACAGGGTAAGGTATGTCTCAAACTTCTTTGACTGTATGCCGTCAACCTTAACGCCCCGCCACAAAAGCTTTAATATCCTCAACACCAGCTTGAGCCTTCTATATGTGATAAAGCGAAGGTCAAACTCGTTAATAAGACGCTCAAAATAGGTGTTTGCAAGGTTCTCAAGCCTGAAAGTAAGGCTCAATGCGTCAAACTTCTTCTCATGATACCACCCATACATTGAGGGTATGTCAACTGCTATATGGCGCTTTAAATAGATGTCTTCACGCTCTTCAAACCTCTCATCAGAGAGGATAATCTCCTTTAATGATTCAAGGTGCTTTAATATGACCTCAAGGCACCCTTCAGTATCATCTGACCTTGAGCTTATCGCCTCAATTATCTCCTCAAGGCCGCTAAACCCAAATCGCCTTGCCCCTTCAAGGTGATGAATAATCTCTTGGGTGCCCAGCCTGTATTTGAGGGTCTCAAGGCGATACATCTTTATAAGGAGGAAAAACCTCTTTTTATCATCAGGGGGGCAATCTGGCACCTTCTCAAGCGTTCTTAAAAGGACATTTTCATCCACATTTACAAGGTGTGAAACTCGCCTTGAAAACGGCTCAAGGTTGAACTCCTCACTTATAAAACGGACGAGCCTGTGAACAGGGTCAATAAATGGCCCGCTTGAGGGAAGCTCTTCCATAAGCTCATCAGGTATGTATGACCTTAAGACATCCTTGTCTCTACTATACCAGTAGCACAATATCGCCCTTATAAAGTCAACAATGAGGTTGTTGCTCTCAACATGGCTCTGCTTTCTCAAAAAGTGTATGAGCCTGTCCTTGCGATGGGTAATCTCGTCTAACTCAGTTGATACATCCCTTAAAAGCCCCTCTGCGCCAATCTCATTAAAATATACTGGAAACTGCTTTGAAAGCTGTTTTACAAGGTTATATACTGGCCTTATATCCTGATTTAAGAGGCGTGAGACATCCTTTTGAAATAGGTCAGTGTCTTTTATGCAAATGCCCCCAAGTTTTATGTTAATGAGAAGGGCAGAAAGGAGGCTTGAGCACTGATATGGCCTCATGCCAATAAGCTTTAGCCAGACTCTTATGTTCTGAAGGTGCGCAGGGTTTCGCAATACATGCCACTCACTGTCAACACCCTTTATATTGGGCGTCTCAAAGCCAAAATCTATGACAAGCCCCAGAAATAACTCTGTTATCTGGGGGTCATCAAGCCTCAATATCTCTGTGCCAAGCGCCTCTATGCACTGAAGAGCGGTCTGCGGGAACTTGCCTGCCTGCTGCTCAAGAAGGGCAAAGTCTCTTGGGAGCATATCCTTTAACTGCGCTGTGTCAGCATTTTTTATGTAGCCTATGAGTATCCTGTTTATGCCCCTTATTGTCTCTTCATGTATAATATAAAGCCCTGGAAGCTCCATTATGTGAAACAGAAAGAGTAAATTAAGGCCGTTAAATTTACTGAGGGACTTTGACGCATTCCTGTAATGACGGACAATCTCAATATTTCCAGAAAGCCCTATTAGGGCCTTCAGCCTTTCTATTTCACTATCCTTACTGGCCTTATCAGGTTTATTATCAGTAAGATATAATATCTTCTCAAGGGTCTTTCTAAGCGTCTTATGAGATACTGGTAAAAGGACCTCCCTTATCTCCTTTAATGCCTCCTCAGTGAGCGCTATATCGTATTTTTTGCATGTAGCCTCAAGCCACTCTATTGGGTCATCGCATGAAAGCCACATATTATAGGTATATTTTCTTACCCAGCCTATTATCGTTATAGAGGCATTTATAAAGCTGTGGGGTATGAGGGTGGCCTCTTCAGTAGAGCTACCAGTGCGCCCTAATATGACGCCGATGGTCTTTGGGAGTGGATGCAGGCTTTCTGCAAGAAAACGGGCAATGTCAGGGCCAGCGAGCATGAGGTCATTAAAAGTGCGCTCAAGGCATGGCATAAGCTCAATAAGAAGGCCTGGAGCTGCCTCCTCTGCAACTTTTTCAAGGAATGCCAGAAGCCCATCGCACGCCTCTTTCTTATGCGCCTCCTTTGGCGCATCCACTATAAGGCTCAAAAACAGCTCAAGCTCTATCTCAATAACCTCTTTTGCCTGAGCGCACCTCAAATAGACCCTTAAATTCTTTAATGTAAATGCCCTGTATTCCCCGATAATAACATTCCAGTTCTTAAACGGGTGATGAAGCTCATAAAGAAGCTGCTCTGCCGCATCTCTTACGCCCTTATAGCCTTCCACAGCCTCTGTCAAAAGGGCATATCGTGCATTAAACTCTATCTCCTGAACGCGGGTTACGGCAAGGTTTACTTCAAGCGCCTTTGACTTGAATGGCTTCCCTTGTGCCTTTTCATCATTTATATCTTTTTTCTGAGTTAAGGACATATCAATACACCGTCCATATAGGGTCATGACATCATCTACATCATTATCATCTACATCATTTAACACGACTTAACATGCACCTTATCACAGCTCAAACTTATTAATGTGGAGTATAAGGTCTAATACCCTGTTAGAATAGCCCCATTCATTGTCATACCATGACATCACCTTTACGAGGTTTCCATCAATTACCTTTGTGCTCAGACCGTCAACTATGCTTGAACGCTGGTCCATGTAAAAGTCTGAGGAGACAAGGGGCTCATCAGTATAGCCAAGGAACCTGTTAGTCGCCTCCTTTAATGCGCTGTTTACCTCAGGGGCAGTGGTCTTTGTCTCAGTTACAACAACAAGGTCAACAAGGCTTACATCAGGGGTAGGCACCCTTACTGCAAGGCCGTCTAACTTGCCAGAGAGCTCAGGTATCACCTTGCTTACTGCTGTGGCAGCGCCTGTCTTTGTGGGTATCATGTTCATGGCAGCACCCCTTGCACGCCTTAAGTCATTATGCGGCAGATCCAGAAGCCTCTGGTCATTGGTATAGGCATGGACAGTGGTCATAAGCCCGCTTACTATGCCAAACCTTTCAAGCAACACCTTTGCAACTGGCGCAAGGCAGTTTGTTGTGCAGGATGCGTTTGAGACGATATGATGTTTTGTAGGCTCATACTGGTCTTCGTTTACGCCCATTACTATAGTTATATCCTCCCCTTTTGCAGGAGCAGTTATTACCACCTTTCTCGCGCCCCCCTCCATATGGCCGCGGGCAAGGTCAGCGTCCCTGAACCTGCCTGTCGCCTCTATAACATATTCAGCGCCTGTCTCATGCCAAGGGATGGAAGAAGGCTCTTTTTCACGGGTTACAAGAACCTCCTTACCGTCAGCAACTATTACATCATCCTTTTGCTCAACATTAAAATTTGCCTTTCCAAATACTGAATCATACTTTAAAAGGTGGGCAAGCTGGTCTGTGCTCGTAAGGTCGTTAATGTGCACTATCTCTATGTCGGAAAATTCCTCATAGAGCTTTGATGACCTGAAAATAGCCCTTCCAATCCTTCCAAAGCCATTTATTCCAACCTTAATCCCCATTTGTCTCACCTCCATAACTCATTATTATATTAAAATTTTTTATGTTTGAGCCACCTCTATCATAAAGAGAAGAGGAGGCTTTAAAGCCCATCTTTTTATAAAGGCAAAAGGCAGCCCTGTTATTTATATCGCAATCAAGTATAACCTTATCTATATCTTGCTTTTTAACAAGCCTTAATACCTCATTTAATAAAAGGCAACCTATCCCCTGTCTTCTGTAGCTGGGGTGCACTGCAAGTTTTTTTATATACGCCTCACCCAAAATGGCAGTAAAAAATATATACCCAACAACAATGCTTGCGTCTCTAAAAGCCTTCTTTGATAGATGCCCATTGTCATTTACAGGCACGCCTTCAGCAATCATAGCGTGTGAGTATGGAGAGGCAATCTCCTTTATAAATGCCTCTTTTGACCAAGGGGCAGTAAATGAAGCCTTTTCTATCAATGAGATCTCTTCTATGTCATGACGCCTGTAGCCCCTTATGGATATTATAAGGGAGTTATTATGTGAAGAGAAAATATCTTTAGGGTAGTCAGCCTTCACTTTTTTAAAATTACAATAAGAATAAGCTATCTTCTTTGGTCAAATTATTTTCTCTTTAATATCTGAGACGCCTGATTTATGCTCTTTTTCCCGTATAAGACCACTTCTTCAGTAACCTTTTCAAGGGAGCTGCCTTTTCTGCACTGTGAAAGGCGAATGAGCATTGGAAGATTTATGCCTGTAACGATATCAACCTTCTCCTGCTCAAGGAAGGTAAGGGCTATATTTGAAGGGGTGCCGCCAAACATATCAGTAAGGATAAGGACGCCATCGCCTGTATCTACCTTTTTTATTGCGTTCCTTATAAGCGCCTTTAGCTCGTCAACGCCCTGTGATGGGTCAATAGTAAGGGGCACAATGCCCTGCATCTTGCCTACGATAAATGTTGCTGTCTCCAATAACTCATGGGCGAGGTTGCCGTGGGCGGCAATAACTACTCCTACCATTTATTTTGCCCCTTCTTCTCTTTTTATGTCTCTGTGGGTTACGATAACCTCTTCCCCCTCTCTTGTAAATAGCCTCTTAATGTGCTCTGTAACAGCTACAGAGCGGTGATGACCCCCTGTGCACCCAATAGCGATTACAAGATAGGACTTACCCTCGCCCTTATAAGAGGGGATGAGGAAGGAAAGGAACTCCTGCAACAGGGTAAGGAATTTAGTAGCCTCATCAGAGCTAAGGACAAAACGGCTTACCTCTTCATTGAGCCCTGAAAGCCCCTTTAGCTCAGGGACAAAAAAGGGATTGGGGAGGAATCGCACATCAAACACAAGGTTCGCCTCTGCTGGCACGCCATATTTAAAGCCAAAGGATACAAGGTGTATAACCATCTTATCAAGGTCGTATCTTTGGCCGTAAATTGCCTTTATCTCACGGTCAAGCTGGTGCACATTAAACTCAGATGTGTCAATAATGCGGTCAGATGCCTCTTTTAACCCTGTAAGAAGCATCCTTTCTTCCCTTATGGCCTCTAATAAAGGGGCATCCTTTTTTATGGGGTGTCTTCTTCTCGTCTGATTAAAGCGCTGCACAAGGACTTCGTCCCTTGCATCCAGAAACAGTATCTCAAGATGAAAGCCCTTTGCCTTTAATGACTTAAAGACATCATTATAGCCTGTGAGAAAATCAGGCTCTCTTGCGTCCATGACAAGGGCAACCTTTAACAATCCTTCTGTAGATGCCTCTTTAAGCTCAAAGAACTGCGGCAGCAATGAGACAGGCAGGTTGTCTATGCAAAGATAGCCTATATCTTCAAATGCGTTTAGGGCAGTGCTCTTTCCTGAGCCTGAAAGCCCTGTTATTACAACTGCCTGTAACTTCTTTTTACTGTCTCTTTGTTTTACTGTTCCTGTGTTCATCCCTTATAGCCTGTGGCTATTGACCAGATTGTTATGCTTTTATTTTTTTATTTGTTCTATTTCAGTCCTAATCTCATCAATGGTCGGGTCTCTTAAAACTTTCCTCTTTCTTTTGTATCGGATGTTCCCTTAAAATGCAAACTTAGAATATAATTTAACTACATGATATTACAAAAATTTTACGGAAATGTTTTGTGTTTTGTTATTGTAAACACCTCACCCTTCCAGTCTATTACTGAAAGACCTGAGATGCAATAGGGCGGTAAAGTGGGTATAGTATCGCATTATTGCATAAAAAGAGTCGTGTTTCAAGTTGTGCTCAACTGGTTGGTTCATTACAGAGTATAACATGGAACAGTCATTACTTACAATTTAACCACTACCTTTTGGGATATGACCTTGATGAAGGTCTGAGCGCCTATCATAATCCAACAGCCTTTAATTTTTTTATGATTTTTTTCTGGTCTTCAGATAAGGTATTTGGGATGCTTATTTTTATCTTTATATATCCATCTCCTCTTGAGCCGAGATTACCCCTAAGTCCTTTACCCTTAATCCTGAGACGTTGGCTACACTTTGTAAGCGGGGGGACTTTTAATTTTATTGTCGTTCCATCATATATTGGTATATCTAAGGTTGTCCCGAGACATGCATCAGAAAATCGTATCTCCTTTTCTATTTCCCAATCAAGACCATTTACTTTATATATATCATTGGGGTCATGTTTAATTAGCAGATAGAGATCGCCTCTACCGCCGGGGCCCTGCGCTCCTTTGCCTGCGATCCTTATCTTTTTGCCAATCTCTATATTGGGCGGTATATTGACCGCTATCTTTTCAGGCGAGTCAGCGGTTCTTATAGAAATTATCTTTTTGCCGCCTCTACTTATATCTAAAAGGGTGAGGGGCAGTTCTAATACAACATCTTGTCCCCTTTGGGCAGTATGACCCCAATCTCCTCCCTGCTTTTGATATGTAAACCCTTTATTCTCAAATAGATGACTAAAAATATTATCAAATCCCAAATTTGCCCCACTGTGAGCATCGGATGAGCCAAAGAATATGTTAAAGCCTTGCCTTGCGCCTCCTTGTCCGCCAAGCCCTCCAAATCCGCCAATCCCAAGGTCGCTGAATATGCTCCCAAAATCAAATCCTTTAAATATGTCCTCTTGCGAAAAGTGCCTATGAAATTCTTGTGATCCAAAAAGATCATATTTTTTCCTTTTTTCTGGGTCTCCAAGCACAGCATATGCCTCGTTAATCTCCTTAAAGCGTTCTTCAGCCTCTTTATCGCCTTTATGCCTGTCAGGATGATATTTTAAGGCAAGTTTTCTAAACGCCTTTTTTATCTCTTCTTGAGTAGCATTTTTTGACACTCCTAATATTTGATAATAGTCTTTTCCACCATTCATTGCCCTGTTATATTACCTCCTCTTATAATACTTATGACTTATTAAGGTCATAAAGAGTATAACCCGAATTTAATAAAAAGCTAATAATTAAAATAAAACAGTCAAGGGATGATAATCCATGATAAAAATTTGTCCATTTTGGCCCTCCGGTCCCGCTCCATTATCAAAAGAGGCAGAGATTATATTGAAAAGATATCTTCCATCTGCGAGAATAGAGACTGATTGCATAATTGAGCCATCACCCCCTCAAAAATTGCCATATCTGGCCTTTTCTGATTCTTTCAGGATGGTGGATTATATAAACCATATAAAGGAGGTGGTATTAGAGAGACAAATAGATATCTTATGGGCAGTTAGAGGCGGCTATGGGGCGATGAGGTGGGCTGAATGCCTTGTTGAATTGATGTTATCATTACGAGAAACGGTGAAGCCTCCAGTGATTATTGGGTTTAGTGATGTAACTTTTATACATCTTGCCCTGTTTAAGCATAAAATCACCTCAATACATGGGCCAATGCTTAATACGCTTCATAAGACTGATAAAGTATCCCTTGAGGCGATGTCAACGGCGATACAGGAAAATGCCTTTCCATGCCTTAATTGTCATCCTGTAAGCGGTTGGGGCATGTCAAGAGGTCGTAATACGGTTAAGGGCAGGATAGTTGGCGGTAATTTGTCATGTATCGCTGCCTCCTTAGGCACGCCATTTGAGCCACAGTGGGAGGATGCAATATTGATAATGGAGGATATTAACGACCCGCCTTATAAAATAGACAGGATGCTTACGCAGCTTAAACTTAATAATATATTTTTAAAGGTAAAAGGGATTGGTTTTGGGAGTTTCTTATGTAAAGGATACGATAATGACGCCTTTAATAATGTGATAATAGATAAAATGTCTTCCTTTAAGGATGTTCCGTGCGTTTTTCATCTGCCGTTTGGTCATGGTAAAGACAATCTTCCATTGTTAATTGGGGGGGAATATGAACTAAGCCCCAATACCCTATCCTATGCCCCTATTATTTATTAATTTATCCTTTTATTTTGTATTATCCTGGCAGTCTTTTCTCCATAAGCACTCTTCTTCCCCACACTCTGCAAGCCGTTTATAACAATCTGTATTGCCTTCAGCGATTTGAATAGACCTTATTAACTCATCTTTTTTCATCCTTGAATAATTCTTTACCTTTAACTCTCTGGCTATCTTTCTGATTTCCTTGACCTTCATCTCCTTTCATAACCTCCTTTATCTTTTTATCCTTGAGTTTCTATATTGTATGTATGCATCTTTAAAGGCGATATATGGATCTAACGAACCCTCCTTCAATGCCTCATAGTCTCCCAACTCAAGGCTTGTTTTATTGATTACGTCAAATGAGCGCACCCCAAAAGACATATATAGGGGCGTAACATAGCTTACTGGCTGCAGCGCATAGTCAAAACAGAATCCTATGGTATCTCTAAATGTCATAGGCCCAAGAAATGGCCATATAATATAAGCGCCATTGCCCATTCCATAATAGGCAAGGGCCTGCCCTGTATCCTCTCCATCTATATTAAACTCATCAAACTCAAATGAATAATCAATAAGCCCGCCTAATCCAAAGACTGTATTAGTAAAAAACTTAAATGTTTCCATTGCAGCTTTTTGGGTCTTTAACTGGAGAATTGAGCCCAGCAGCCTCATGGGATAATTCAGATTGTGGAAAAAATTGTTGATTCCTTTTCGAATAACGTGAGGAACAATACTGGAATAAGATTTAGCTACAGGCTTTATTACCCAGAAATACAGCCTATCATTAAAGGTAAACATTGCCCTGTTAAAACCTTCTAATGGGTCTGAGACCTCATCCGTATCTTCATCCGTATCATATTCTTCAAATGTAACATCCTGGGCATTTAATGAGCTATTATAGTTCGCTAAGTCATTTGATAAGGCATTAACGGGCAAAAGGACTATGTATGTAAGTATAAGCGATAAAAATAAAGTTGTAATCAGGGCATTGCCTGCCAAGTGAATCCTGTAATGATTATTTTCATATCCCCTTTTAATATTATCCTTACTATTCTCAGGATATTGAGGATTACTATAGAGATTATACATTATTTTTGAGATCATCTTTCTTCCCTCCATAAGGTATATTTTTATCCTTCAATTTTTTTTCTATCTTCCTTATGAGATATGACGCCTTTTTCTTCCTGAGAATATTGGAAAACTGTCTTCTGTAATTTTTTAAAAGGCTTACTCCTTCAACCAGTATATCATAGACCTTCCATTTTTCATCTTTTTTTAATAACCTGTAGGTTACTGGTATTATTTTTGTGTCAGATATAACCTTTGTGTCAACCTGAGCCTTTATATTGTTGAATATTCTTTCCTTTTCATATACTACCCTTTCCCCGGAATACTCCTGGAGCCTCTTCATGTACGTATTCAGGAGAAGGGTCTTAAAAAGTTCTTTAAACTTATCCCATTGCGCTTGCGAAAAGCGTCTCCTATAACGACCAACAGACAGTTTCGCAACCTGATCAAAATCTATGAAACTTTCAGCAATCTTTTTTATCTCTGCCCTTTGCTTGGGACAATTCTTTATATTTTCCACCCTTGTGCAAGGGTATTTTTTGAGGGTCATTAAGACCTCCTGAACCGCTATAGAGATTATTTTCTGGGGTTTCTGGAGGGGGTCTTTTTTCTTGCCATCAGGGTCATGGGTATTCTCTCCATATAAGATACATGGAGAATTAAGGGCAATAATGACCATTGTGATTAATATTGGCCTCAACCACATAAATGGATAAAAGGGATAAAGCGTTTTTATGCTCATTGTATCTCTTCCTCCTCTACATCCTTTTCTTCTACGTTCCCAAAGACATATTTCCCTATCAGGTCTTCAATATCAACTGCTGATTCAGTATCTATTATCATATTGCCTGCATTGAGAAAGGTGTCAGAGCCGCCTGGCGTAATCTTTACAAATTTGTCTCCTATAAGGCCCCTACTCTTTATTGAGGCCATGCAATCGTCTTCAAGCTTAATGCCCTTCTTGATTTTGAGCCCGACAATCGCAATCTTTTCCTTTGGGTCAAGCTCTATTGAGGCTACGCGCCCGATAGACACACCTGCTATCTCAACATTAGAATCTTTTTTAAGACCTGATACGGAATCAAACTGTGCATATACCGTATAGTAATCAGAGCCTACAAGCTCCATTTTTCCAAGTTTTATAGTGAGGTATCCTATTGATAACAAACCAATAAAAACAAATATGCCAACAGCAGTCTCAATCCCGTAGTATCTTTTGTTCATTGCCTGTTTTCTCCTTTATAGAGATTCTTAGGGCACTTTAAAGAGGCGATGTCAACAAGCTGCCTTCTAAGACCGTTTATTATGACATCGCATGGGACATTTCTCTTGAATTTACCAATGGATGCCCTTATTGAAAAATTTTTGCATACCCTTGGATAGGATTCCTTTTTTAAAAATGGCCTTGACCTTAACATATCTCCAAACTGCATCAAGATTTCTTCTGCCCCGCTCCCCTTTTTATCCTGCATCTCGTCAATAACAGCTACAATTTCATTAGTCCCTGTACGTCCTGCCACTGCATTCTGGCCAAAGAAGTCCATTATAGCCCCTGCAAGGCACTGAAATATCTTATGACTTGCAATATGTCCTACATGTTCGTCAACCTCTTCAAGATTTCCAAGCGAGAAGAGTGCGATGGCAACCTCTGTCCCCTTAACGCCTGCAATCTCAAGGGCATTTTGCATTGCCTTTTCAAGCTCCACCTCAGTATAAAGCCCTGTGAGCTTGTCAATAAGGCCAAATTCACCCTCAATAAACATTTTTATTTCAGGATTGTCTGCCTGCTCAAGCTCAATAGGCGTGCCTTCAAATATTATCTTGCCGTTATTGAGTATTGCAACCCTGTCAGATATATAAAATACATCTGGTATGTCATGGCTTACGATAATCCCTGTAAAGCCAAAACGTTTTTGATAATGGTGCACCATGCTGAATACGGCATTTTTTCTCAAAGGGTCAAGCCCTGCTGTGGGCTCGTCAAACAAGACTACCTTGGGATTTGTAACAAGCGCCCTTGCAAGCGCCGCCCTTTTTTGCATCCCTCCTGATATCTGAGCAGGATACTTTTCAAGCACCTCGTTCAATTCCAACTGCCTCGCCCTGAGAAAGACCCTTTCTCTTATCTCCTCCTTTGAATAGGCGCGCATCTCAACAAGCGGAAGGGCAATATTGTCAAAGACAGTCATTGAGTCAAACAGGGCATTGCTCTGGAACATATAGCTTACCTTTGAACGAAATTCCCTCATGGCATCAGTTGTCTTTTTTGATATGGGCACACCATTTATAAGTATCTCGCCTGCATCAGGCTCAAGAAGCCCCACTATATGCTTTAAAAATACGCTCTTCCCAACGCCGCTCTTGCCTATTATGGTCGTAATCTCTCCTTCAAAAAAGGAGCAGTTTACCCCATTTAACACCACCTTCTCCACAAATGCCTTTTTTATATCCCTGAACTCTATTAAAGGAACTGCTGATGACATCTCTATACCTATGCAACTCGCCATCTACAGCAAAAGGGATGTTAGCACATAATCTGCTATGAGCACAACAACACAGGATATGACCACAGATGAAGTCGTTGCCATGCTAACGCCCTTTGCCCCAAAGCCCTCAGGCCGTTTATGCATATAAAAGCCCTGATAGCAACATATTATTGCAACTAATAGGCCAAATAGTATAGATTTTATAAACCCCCCTGTTACATCCTGCATCTCAACTGCATTCTCAATGCGATAAAAATATATGCCCCTGTTTATCCCAAGGAGCAAGACCCCTGTAACATATCCGCCAGTTATCCCTATTACATCAAAAAATGCCGTGAGTATTGGAAAGCTGATAAGGGATGCAGCAAGGCGGGGCGTAAACAAAAAGCGTATTGGGTCAATATTCATTGTCTCAAGTGCGTCAATCTGCTCTGATATCCTCATTATGCCAAGCTCCGCCGCCATTGAAGAGCCTGCCCTTCCAATGACCATGATTGCAGTAAGGGCAGGGCCAAGCTCTCTTATAAGAGACAGCGCCACAGCAGCGCCCAGAAGACCCTCCGATCCAAACTTGACAAGCGTATAGTAGCCCTGAAGGCCAAGCACCATGCCTGTAAAGAGACTTACAAGGAAGATGATGAGAAGGGACTTTGACCCTATAAAATAGACCTGCTGAAGTATCTTATATGGCTGTAATGGCGGGGTAATTGCCCTGTGCGCGCCCTTTAGGGCAAAGATCGCCATTGCCCCGAGCGTATTTATAAAGTATAAAGTCTTCTCCCCAATTGATTGAAAAAAACGCATCTTATCTCCCTGTTAAGATTAGTTTAGCCATAACTTTTTCTTTTTTCAAGGAGTGAAAGGACTATGATTTTCATTTTATTTTACCCAACAAGTGAATTTTACAGACAATCTTTACATTGCTTAACCCTCTAATATAACGTTTAGAATTCATTTTTGCCCCTTTTGCCGTGCAGGATTTAGATTACAGTTGGCTATTCTAATAACAAGCAGGCTTATTGGTTGGTTCCGGCCAATGCCTCATTGCCCAAAACGCTCCAGTACAAACCTGCTGCCACAAATAGAAAACAAATTAAAGAGTTAGAAGATATTGAGTAATACCGATAAGATATCCTAATTTTTAATGGTTTAGTTCCTTAAAGCATCATTTATATCTTTTCTATCCTTTACCTCTTTCCATACCTCATCCATCAGACCTATCTCAGCATCACGGATAGATATGCCCATTGTCTTGAGCTTCTCTTCCATTGCCTTAAAGCGCCTTTCAAAGCGTCTTGTTGCCTTAAAGAGGCACTCTTCAGGATTAAGCCCAAAGTGCCTTGAGAGATTGGCTATTGTAAAGAGCACATCTCCAAGCTCTTCTTCTATTAAGCTATTGTCAGCCTTTTTAATCGCCTCTTTTAACTCAGTTATTTCCTCATTGAGCTTTTCTAATACCTCTTTATAAGATGGCCAGTCAAAACCAACCCTTGATGCCCTCTCCCCCATCCTGTACGCACGCTGAAGGGCAGGAAGAGCCCGTGGTATATTGCCGAGAGAAGAATGGTCTTTCCCCTTTAGCCTTGCCTCCTTTTCCTTAATCTTTTGCCAGTTACGCACAATCTGGTCAGTAGAGACAACCTTCTCTTCCCCAAATATATGTGGGTGTCTCCTAATCATCTTGTCTGATGAACTGTTAATCGCCCCTTTAATAAATCCCTCTTCGGCCTCTTCATACATCATGCCTAAGAAAATGAGCATAAAAAGGAGGTCCCCAAGCTCTTCCATAATCTCAACCGTATGGCCTGAATCAATGGCGTCAATAAGCTCAAAACACTCCTCAATAAGATATTTTTTTATGGAAGCAGGTGTCTGCTCCCTGTCCCACGGGCATCCATCAGGGGCCCTTAATGCCTTTATGATGTTAATAATAGGGGATAACATACTTTATACTCTGAATAATCCAGAAATTTAAATAAAGCAAAAAAAAAAGGGGATCAACCATCCCCTTAAAATATCTGGCGTCCCCGACCGGATTTGAACCGGTGTTGCTGGCGTGAAAGGCCAGTGTCCTGGACCGGGCTAGACGACGGGGACGCATTTTTCTCCTTTTTATTAAAACCAATCAAGCCTCATTAAAGGCCTGTCCCATATAACACATTGTCTTCAATAACGCAAGCCCTCAAAATTATTTTTTTGCCATCATTTGCCGCGCTAAAATAGCCCTCAGAGACAAAAGGGCATGGCAGTAGAGGGCGATATTACGCCTGATATGCTTAAACGATATAAATTTATACCTAAACCTTGCAATCGGCGAATTTGTCCAAGATTTGAGGCGTGAGGGGCGCAGACGTGCTTAGACGCTTCAAGCCCCGAACAACAAAAAAGATTGGGTAAAATCGCCAATATCGTAGGGCGGCGAAAGGGGACAAAAGATCTGAGATTTGTGTTTACTCAAAAAGCGAATTTTACAAACGAGCTTTATATTGCTTAACCATCTAATATAACGTATAAAATTCATTTTTGCCCCCTATAGAGATTACCTCACGCAAGCCCTGCAATTATAACAGGTCTCCATCAGCCATTGTCCATATAAGCTCATCAGCCCTTTCTGGCCTTATGCCGTGCATATCAAACCGTGTGCACGGGACGAACCCTATAGGCTCTTTATCCTCAACAAAGCCCTCCTGTTGAAATGCCTCCTTAAAAGGATGATTGTTAGATAGCCATACAGCAAGGTATGCCCCTTCTCTCGCCTCTTTTTCAATATAAGATACGGCCTTTTTAATAATGGCCCTGCAAGAGCCTTCGCCATCAGCCAGTATGTCAACAATCTTAAATATAAGCCCATCCCCCTTTTGCACCTCACAGTCAAGCACAATAAGCCCCTTAAGACGCCTTGTTATAAGGGCGTGTTGAAATAAAAAAATATAGCTTTTATCTGGCCTTGTCAAAAAACGCCATTTATAAAATGCATAATCCCTTTTAACAGCGCACCTGAAAGTCCTTAAACTTACCCTGTCCCACAGCGCATCTACTTTTTTAAGATTTGCGTCAATGTATCCTTTATCCATCATTGAGATTAGGCGACTGGTTATTGCAGACAGTTCCGTATAAAAGGCTGGCTCATCACAGTCGTTACCCTTATTATTAATTACTGAATCTATTGAAATCTCCTTTTTTAAGAAGGCTGTCCCTGGGCCGAACACACGATAATGCATAAGTTTTGTCCCTAACCTGTAATGACGGACCCCGGGAAAGCCATAATGAAATCTGGCAATCTCAAGCGGGGTAGAAAGGGCAGAAGATGGCTCAACAGGTATATTTTCAAGATATGTCTTGAGAAATACCTTTCCAGTCCTTACAAAAAGGCCGCTTTTTCCCCCAATTGCCCAGCGATAATTGGGATGAGAAAAGTTGTCAGTAAGGTGCAGCGCCTTTATCTCCATCCCGTCAAACCACAGGTTATATACCTGCGCCGCATAGTTTACGGCTACATCCCCTGTATCAGACAAACAGAGCATTGTCCTGAAGCCTGAAGGGTTTTTGAGATATTTCCACCGCCACCAGTCAGTATTAATTTCACTTGAAAAGGCCAGCTTCCATGCAGGAAATATCTTTTCCTCATCGCCTGCATGATATGGCCTTATTGTAAAAGTTCCTTTATGGGTTAAAATTTTAAATTCTTCCATAAGAATATTCCATTATAATTATCTTTATGTTATACAAATAGTGCAGCAGGTTGCCTAAGGGATATCAGGCTCTAAAGCCTAAAATCTTGACAGTTGCCATTGCTTTTTTGTTTTTTCTTTATACAATCTTTAAGATATAGATTAAATATAGATTAATAGTATAGTCTAATTTAACAAGTTACAAAAGATGAAAGGATAAGGGAGATGAAAATGAAGGTTCTTATAACTGACCCAATCGCTCAGGACGGGATCAAAATACTTAAAGAGGCCGGCATTGAGGTAGAAGAGCGTATTGGATTGCCTCTGCCTGACCTAAAACAGGCCATAAAAGGCGCTCATGGCCTTATCATAAGGAGCAATACAAAGGTTACAAAGGAGTTGCTTGAGGCAGCAGACTGCTTAAAGGTAGTGGGAAGGGCAGGCACGGGCCTTGACAATGTGGATATACCTTCATGCAATAAGCAAGGTGTCGTGGTAATGAATACCCCCGGGGGCAACACAAACTCCGCTGCTGAACACACCATTGCAATGATAATGGCTGTATCGCGCCACATCCCGCAGGCAACCGCCTCTATGAAAGATGGAAAGTGGGAGAAGAAGAAGTTTTTGGGGCAGGAGGTCGCTGGAAAGACGCTCGGGATAATAGGCATCGGCAGGATAGGGAGCATTGTATCGCAGCTTGCCCAGGGGCTTAAAATGAAGGTTATAGCGTTTGACCCGCATATAAGGCCTGATATGGCGGAGAAGATTGGCGTAGAGCTTATGGATATTGATTCAGTGCTCAAAAATGCCGACTATATAAGCATACATACCCCCCTTACCCCTGAGACAAAGGGACTTTTGAATAAAGAGCTATTTTTAAAGATGAAAGATGGGGCAGTTGTCATAAATTGCGCGAGGGGGGGCATCATAAATGAAGAAGACCTGTATGAGGCGCTTAAAAGCGGAAAACTCAAGGCAGCCGCACTTGATGTCTTTGAAAATGAGCCTACTACCCTTGAAAATAAGCTCTTGAGCCTTGAAAATTTTATCTGCACCCCGCATCTTGGCGCTTCAACTAAGGAGGCTCAGGAGAATGTGGCCGTTGCTGTCGCAAGGCAGATACGCGACTATCTATTGACAGGCGAGGTCAGAAATGCCGTAAATGTCCCGTCTGTTACTGGAGAGGCCCTTATCCAGCTCGGGCCATACCTTAAGCTCTCAGAGAAGATGGGGGCGTTTCACGCCCATATATTAGAAGGGCCTATTGAAGAGGTAGAAATATCATACGAGGGCGATGTCGCCCAGCTTGATACAAAGCCTGTAACAATAGCCTTTTTAAAAGAGCTTTTGACCCCTGCCCTTCGTGAAGACATAAATTTTGTAAACGCCCCTATTATTGCAGAAGAAAGGGGCATCAAGGTTACTGAATCCAGGAGCATGACATCTTCAGACTTTACAAACCTCATTACCGTAAGGGTAAAGGGTGGAGATGCTGAAAATGTCCTTTCAGGCACCATATTCGGCAAAAAAGAGCCCCGCCTTGTAAGGCTCAATGACTTCAGGCTTGAGGCAGTGCCAGAGGGCAATATGCTTCTCATATACAATGAAGACAAACCCGGGGTCATTGGAAGGATTGGCCTTACGCTTGGCGACGCCAATATCAACATTGCAAGGATGCAGGTAGGTCAGGACTATGGCCACAAGCGCAATGTTATACTATTGACCACTGATGAGACAGTCTCACAGGCAGCGCTTGATAAGCTCCTGTCTCAGGATGGCGTAACCCATGCAAGGGCATTAAAATTATAGCAGTGCGCTGATAGGCTCAATATTTACACCCAAATAATTCTGATGGCCTTATGCTCATCTCCCTTAAGTATAAATTCTTATTTATTCATATTGCAAAGACAGGCGGGACGAGCATAAGGTCTGCCCTTCAAAGATACCGCTGGCGCGATACAGGATGCTGGTGGGCATCTTTGTGTAATCGCATAAGCTCATTATGGGGACACAGGATCGGGGTCAAAATCCCGCGACATGCAAAGACAATAGCCGCAAAAGAGATGCTCCCAAAGGAGACATTTGATTCCCTCTTTAAATTTGCCTTTGTAAGGAACCCTTGGGACCTTCAGGTAAGCTCATGGCATCACATCAAGAGAGAAAGGGCGCACATCATCCCAGATACTGTAAAGACTTTTGAAGACTTTATCCTCTGGAAGGCGGATAAAGAAAACCGCCCATATCATTACATAATAGATACGTCTATGGAATATCAGACAGATTACCTCGTTGACCTCCATAGAAGGCCAATAGTAAACTTTGTTGGAAGATATGAGACATTAAATAGAGACTTTAAAAGGATATGCTCTATTATTGAGATTAATCCACCTGTCTTACCACATAAACGGCAGGCAAAAGACAGAAAAAAAGACTATAGAAGCTATTATACAGACAGGCTTGCAGAGATTGTAGGTGAGCTGTTTGAAATTGACATCTCATTCCTGGGATATAGCTTTGATGCCCCGCCTCTAAGCTATGAACCAATTATCTTTGAGTCATTTAGGGATAAAAATGTCTCTATTGCTAAAAATATTTATGGCGCCTACACCACCTCGGCACATGAAAAACAGAAGTAATTTTCATGGCAAATTATAGCCACTTGACTGTAAAGTATTCCGATGTTAAAGAGCGTTTAAAGTTTAACAGCCTATAGAATTTGCCTTTTTATAGTATGTTAGAAAAATTAAAAATGGATGAAGGATGAAAGCATACTTCAATGACATATGCATCAGACTTTATCTTGG
>JALWQB010000157.1 GCA_026994795.1 Deltaproteobacteria bacterium | reverse complement strand
ATAACTGAGTAGCCTTTTTCTCTCATTTAATTTACATCTCTTAAAACTGAAAATATCTACTCTTTTAATCTCAGGAATTTGATTTCTTTGGGTCAAATATATCTCTGAGCCCCTCCCCCAACATGTTGTACGCGAGAACTGTAAACAATATGGCAAGGCCGGGAAAGACTGAAAGCCACCAGGCTATCTCCATATTATCCTTTCCAGCAGTCAGCATATTACCCCAGCTCGGCGTTGGGGGCTGGACCCCTATGCCCAGAAAGCTCAGTGCGCTTTCAGTCAATATCGCGCTCCCAATCCCAAGCGTTGCGGAGACCAAAACAGGGGTTACGGCATTTGGGAGTATGTGAAGAAACACTATCCTGAGACTGCCTGCGCCATATACCCTTGCAGCGAGGACAAAGTCACGAGAACGAAGGCTCATAAACTCCGCCCGCACCAGCCTGCATACCCCCATCCAGCTTGTAAGCCCTATTACAATCATAATGTTCCATATTGACGGCTCTAAAAAGGCTATAACTGCCATTATGAGAAATATTGTTGGAAAACACAACATTACATCAACAAATCTCATTATTAAGGCGTCAATTACCCCGCCATAAAAACCTGCTATCGCGCCCAATATCGTCCCTGTCAAGGTAGCTATCCCAACAGCGACAATACCAACCAAAAGGCTTATGCGTGTGCCATAAATAAGCCTTGAAAGCACATCCCTTCCCAGCGCGTCAGTGCCAAACAGGTGAGCCATGCTTGGCGGCTCAAGTATATGATATGTATTTATCTCATTAGGGTTATAAGGGGAGATAAACGGGGCAAATATGGCGATAATAGCAAGAAACGCCACGAGCGAAAGGCCAAAGGCGCAAAAGGGATGGGTCAATATATGCTTAACGTGTCTCATATTTGTAATTTTCAATATTGAATTTTTCAGATGCCCGTAATAAAGCGCTATATTAGTGGATCGATTCCTAAAGAGCATATCATTTTTATGGTAATGACTTTAACTCAATATTTCTATTTAAAAACGGATTAGTAGGGGCACGTTGCAACGTGCCCCTACCTGCTGAAAATTTTAGTTCTGGTCGATAGAAATACTGTTTAGGAATCGATCCATTAGATTATAATGATTTTTTATCTCATACATAAATCCTGCACGGCAAAAGGGGGCGAACAGGATTTAGGTCATATATCCCCGCCTGATTTATAAAACCCCTCTTACTGATTTTAGTTTAGTCTAAGAGATTCCCGTATTATTGTCAATATTTTCAAAAAAGCTGAATTTGCCATAAAAATTACTCCTGTTTTTCATGTGCTGAGGCGGGATAGGCGCTATGAATATTTGTTCCTAACAGTTCCTGACAAAGCGGCTTGCCCAAAATGTACAAATGTGTAATAATAACGCCATGACCAAATTTACGATGCCGACCCTTGAAGAGATACACCAAGCCTGTATAGAAGGCGAGGAGGCTGTATTTGTGTCAGTCCAATAGTTTGTCCTGAAACGAAAGTTGACGATTCTATATAACCTTTAAAGTTATAGATAAAAATATCATTAGCAAGTGCGGAACGTTAGTAAATAATAAAGGCAGGAGAACAATTATGTCTATTGACGCCATTGATTCAATTGATACCATTAATTCTATTATTTCAGTGAATTCAGTTGTTGTTGTAGGTCTTGGTTATGTTGGCCTTCCCCTTTCTGTTGCATTTGGAAAAAGGCTTAATACCATAGGATTTGATGTGGATGCAGACAAAATAGACGCATATAATTCCCGGTTTGACCCGGCAGGTCTTGTCTCCAGACAGGATTTTGAGTCGGCTTCACATCTTCACTTTACTTCTGACCCTACCCAGATAGGAAAAGGCGACATAATAATTATTGCCGTCCCTACCCCTATTGATGATGCAAAGGAGCCGGATTTAAAGTTTCTTGAATCAGCCTCTACAATAGTGGGTAAAAACATGAAGAGGGGGGCAATCGTGGTATATGAGTCAACTGTATATCCTGGGGTTACAGAGGAGTTTTGCGCCTCAATACTTGAGAGTTCTTCAGGGCTTAAGGCAGGCGAAGACTTTAGGCTTGCCTATTCTCCAGAGAGGATAAACCCTGGGGACCCTGACCATACGCTTGAGAAGATAGTAAAGGTTGTTGCAGCGCAGGATGAGGAGACGCTGGAGGCAGTGACGAAGGCATATGAGCTCATAGTAGAGGCGGGCGTTTACAGGGCTGATAGCATAAGGGTTGCTGAGGCAGCCAAGGTGATTGAAAATACCCAGAGGGATTTGAATATTGCCCTTATGAACGAGCTTGCCATCATATTTAATGCCATTGGCATTGATACGTTAAAGGTATTGGAGGCTGCAGGGACAAAGTGGAACTTTCTGCCGTTCAGGCCAGGGCTTGTTGGCGGACATTGCATCGGAGTTGACCCATACTATCTTACGCACCTTGCCAAGAAGGTCGGCTATCATCCTGAGGTCATTCTTGCGGGTAGGCGTATTAATGATTATATGGGCATCTATATTGCTCAGTGTACAGTAAAAGAGCTTTTAAGGCAGAAATTCCCGATACAGGATGTCAAAGTGGCTGTTCTTGGGCTTACATTCAAAGAAGACTGCCCTGACCTCAGAAATTCAAGGGTAGTTGATATAGTAAGGGAGCTTATGGATTATGGCATAACCCCTATACTGCATGACCCAATAGCCGCCCCAAAAGAGGTAGAAGGTCTGTTTGGACTGCCGCTTGAACGAACTATATGGGACAATGGGGGAAGGACAGTTGATTTTTCCGGCGTTGACGCAATAATACTTGCCGTCTGCCATAAAGAATATAAAGATGCCATTCACCGCCTTATAACCGCCCTTAAAACAAAGGAAAAGGCCGTTTTTATTGATGTAAAGTCCAGTGTGCCAATAGATACATTTAAGGAGACTAATATAGTCCACTGGAGGCTTTAATTTCACTGGAGGTTTTAACCATGTTGACTGTATCTCAGAAAAAGATGCTTATTGACATCGCGAGAAGGTCTATTGAGGCACAGTTAAATGACGTCCCGTTAGAGCTACCTCAAGGAGCGCCTTCACCGCTTATGGAGCGCAAGGGGGCATTTGTAACCTTAAAGATTAATGGTATGTTAAGGGGTTGTATAGGGACATTTATGGCAGACAGGCCATTGATAGAGATTGTTGCAAACATGGCCCATCAGGCAGCATTCCATGACCCGAGATTTAGACCATTGACAAGACATGAATATGAAGAGGTAACTATAGAGATCTCAGCGCTTTCTCCCCTTAAAGAAATATCTGATATTGAGGAGATAACAGTTGGGACACATGGCATATATATCATAAGGGGGGGCAGCAGCGGCGTATTGCTACCGCAGGTAGCGGTTGAATATAATTGGGACAGGATAAAATTTCTTGAGCAGACTTGTCTGAAGACAGGGCTCTGGCCTGATTGCTGGAAGGAAGAAGGGACAAAGATATTGATATTTAGCGCAGAGGTCTTTAGCGAGGAAGAGTTATAAAGATATAACGTGCTGATGAGGAATTTTCTCTTGTTCAGATGCCCTAATAATCATAGGGAGATCTAACAGCGCTTTTGAGGGAACTGGAGCGGGAAACGGGATTCGAACCCGCGACTTCGACCTTGGCAAGGTCGCACTCTACCACTGAGTTATTCCCGCTCTGCATGTAATTTGGATATGTATATAAAGGGTTAATCTTAAAATGTCAATACCTAATTAAGACATCTGTTACAGACAAATAAGGCATAAATCACCGATTAAAAACCCATAATGAGTTATAAATATTGTAATTTCAGCATGTTAATTTGGATTTACGTAATCTGTCATAGGGGCCGCTGTTGACCTGTTTGATAGATCTGTTTCAGCGTTATGCTCTTGTACTTTTAAATAACCCTAAATCCTGCGCGGCAAGGGAGGCGAATCTGAGGGAAAGTATCTGTTTATATTTAACTTATATTAAGGCATTAAGACATTGCTTATATCTTCGGCAAATGAGGTCTTCTGTAAGATAAAAATAAAACTGAATTTCCATTCAGTTAAGACTTGACAAGGAATGCATAAGGAGTTTATAAAGGTTAAACTCATTGCAAAAGGTCTAAGGTGATGCATTTTGTCTAAGGGAGACAAGGGGTATCACCATTATGGGACACAAAATAAATATCTCAAATGAAGGAGGAAAATGTAATGGCGGATGTCAAAAAACATGACACCCCCATGGTCGACGAATTAAAGAGTGGACCATGGCCGAGCTTTGTTGACGACATTGAGCAGAGGGGTTTTAATGGAAAGCAGGCATGTCTTGACCTTCTCGGTCAGCTTGAGCTTTCTTACAAGCACAAAGAGACTCACTGGAAACATGGGGGAATAGTTGGCGTATTTGGTTATGGCGGTGGCGTTATCGGGCGTTATTCTGATGTTCCAGAGGAATTTCCTGCAATCGCTCACTTTCACACTATCCGTGTCAATCAGCCCGCAAGCAAGTTTTACAGCACAGCCTTTTTAAGGAAACTGTGTGAGATCTGGGATTACAGGGGCAGCGGTATGACAAACTTTCACGGCTCCACTGGCGATATGGTGCTTCTCGGGACATCTACTGACCAGCTTGAACCTGTCTTTTTTGACCTTACCCATCAGATGGGCGCAGACCTCGGGGGCTCAGGATCAAACCTCCGCACCCCGTCATGCTGCGTTGGGAAGGCAAGGTGTGAGTGGTCTTGTATAGATACTCAAGATATATGTTATAACCTTACAATGACCTTTCAGGACGAGCTTCATAGGCCAGCCTTCCCCTATAAGTTTAAGTTTAAGGTCTCAGGCTGCCCCAATGACTGTGTTGCGGCAATTGCCCGTTGCGACTGTGCGATTATCGGGACATGGAGGGATGAGATAAGGATTGATCAGGAGGCAGTCAAGGCATACATGGGCGGCGAGCTTAAGCCGAATGCAGGCGCCCATAGCGATCGCGACTGGGGCGCATTTGATATACAGAAAGAGGTCATTGACCTTTGTCCAAGCCAGTGCATGATGATGGACGGCAATGAGCTCAAGATAAATAATCGTGAGTGCGTGCGCTGTATGCACTGTATAAATGTCATGCCCGAGGCATTGAGGCCAGGTCTTGACACTGGCGCAACTATCCTTGTCGGCGCAAAGGCGCCGATCCTTGAGGGCGCTCAGCTTGCCACAGTTGCTCTCCCGTTCATAAAGATGGATAAAGATAATGACTATGAGGAGATTAAAGACTTTGTAGATAAGGTATGGGATTGGTGGATGGAAGAAGGAAAGAACAGGGAGCGCTTTGGTGAGCTTATACAGCGTCAGAGCATGCAGGAATTCCTGAGGAGGACTGAGCTTAAGCCGATCCCGCAGATGGTAAAAGAGCCGAGGTCCAACCCCTATGTCTTCTGGAGTGCGGAAGAGGTTGAAGGCGGTTGGAAGCGTGATGTAAAAACATTCCGCGCACGCCATGCAGCGTAAAAATATAGAAAAATACCGAGGAGGTGACATAAATGGATAACACTAATATTGCAGAACTTCTTGCCAAACCTTATGATAAAGAACTGGCTGAAAAACTCTATGACCCGAAAAAGCCGATGGAAAACCGTATTACTGATATTGGGCCGCCACACTATGAGCAGTTTTTCCCGCCAGTCATTAAGGAGAATTATGGAAAGTGGAAGAGCCATGAGATAGTCCAGCCCGGCGTCATTAAGTATGTAAGCGAGACAGGGGCGGTCTGCTTTGCTGTCCGCTGCGGAAGCGCCCGTCTTATTACAACTGACCTTATCAGGGAGATATGCGAGATAGCTGACAAATACTGTGAAGGATATGTGCGCTGGACCACCCGTAATAATATAGAGTTCCATGTTACAGATGAAGAGAAGTTAAAGGCGCTTTTAGATGACCTAAACGGCAGAAAGAACCCTGGCGGCTCTTATAAGTTCCCTGTCGGCGGCACAGGCGCAGGCATGACCAACATAGTCCATACTCAGGGCTGGGTGCATTGTCATACCCCTGCTATTGACGCCTCAGGCGTTGTCAAGTCAGTGATGGATGAGTTGTTTGAGTATTTTGGAAGCCACAAGCTCCCCGCTCAGGTAAGGGTTGCGCTTGCATGTTGTCTCAATATGTGCGGCGCTGTCCACTGCTCTGATATCGCCATACTTGGAATTCACAGGAAACCGCCATTGGTTGAGGACGACCGTATTACTGGCGTGTGTGAAATTCCGCTTGCAGTAGCTGCGTGTCCTCTCGGGGCGATTAAGCCCGCAACCGTAGAGGTTGACGGTGAGAAGAAGAAGACCGTGCGCGTAAATGAGAATAGGTGTATGTTCTGCGGTAACTGCTACACCATGTGTCCTGCCATGCCGCTTGCGGATGGTGAGGGCGATGGTATTGCCATCTTGGTTGGCGGAAAGATATCTAACAGGATAAGCGCTCCCAAGTTCTCCAAGCTCATAATACCTTATATCCCCAATGAGCCTCCGCGCTGGCCGTCTACCGTAAAGGTAATCAAGAACATACTTGAGAAATATTCTGAGAATGCCAATAAGTATGAACGCTTAGGCGACTGGGCAGAGAGGATAGGCTGGGAGCGTTTCTTTGAGATATGCGACATACCATTTACTGAGAAGTCAATTGATGACTACAGGCTTGCGTATGATACATATCGCACAACCACGCAGTTTAAGTGGTCTGTGCATACAGACTAAAATAGTAAAAAAAGGAGAGAGACAATGGGCGTTAATATGGAAGAACTAAAGGAGAAGGTCTTGGCATTTGCTACCAAAAAGGCAGCCCATAAGTCCAAGATGTATATAAAAGACCTTTACAAGGCCGACCCTGATGCCTCGCCAAGGCAGATAAAAAAGGCAGCCAATGAGCTTGTGAAGGAGCAGAAACTTGAGTATTTCTCCTCAGGCTCAACTGTTATGTATGGCGTGCCCGGCTTTGGAAAGGGAATTGAAGAGGCATTTGAAGAATAGGCTGCTATTCATTATGCTATAGTAGTATAAGAGCTTATAACAGGCTATAATGTAAGCCTTTATTCTTAAGCTATTATTGGATGCTATGAGGGCCTTTAGGTTTATTCCTAAAGGCTCTTTTTTATCCTTAACAATTTATCTTATTACTCTGTCAAGTTTTTGGGAGCCACTATATTTGTCCCTAACAGTCCCTAATATTTTTCTTGACAGTTTTATATAACAAGTTTATAAGTTTGAAGATTATACGGCAACAGGACGTTATAAATTTTAAATATTATCTTATGGATATATTGGGCGAAAATTTTCATTTTAACTTTTACTGTTTTGGTAAAATCAAAATTCGTTATCTTTTGCCGTCTTCATGATTGGTGTTTTACCCAATTTTAAAAGAGCCTTATATAGCTTTAAAAGCTATTTATATAACGAAGTGGTATTATATCCATTTGGTTGAAAAATTTTCGCATCAGATATAACCTATGATTTTTTTGAGGAGGCATTAATGAAATTCTTTCAGTTCATTAAAAGAGAAAAAGGGCAAGACTCTCGCGACGGTAATTTAGATGTCCTTACTCAAGAGCTGAAAGCCATAAAAAAGAGCCTTAGAAAGCAGGGTCTGTTGCTTGAAAAGGTAGAGCAATCACTGGATAGACAGGGGCAGCATCACCCGGATACAGATCTATATGAGGCGCTTATGGATTTTGCCACGTCGCTTTTTTTGCTTGAGCAGGGTATTTCTTCTGCAGGTCTCCCTGCTGGCGGAGAGATCCAAAAGGCCCTGTATATGGTTCAGGACAAACTTCATGCGCTTTTAGGCAAATATAACATGGAGATGATAAAGGAGACAGGCAAACCCTTTAATCCAGCTTATCATGAATGCGTAAGACGCAGCGACGGAGATGACAGCGTGAAGTTAATAGTCTCTCCAGGCTTCATTCTAAACGGCAGGGTTTTACGCCCTGCAAAGGTAATTGTTTGATACCTAAATCCTGTATGACAAAAGGGACAAAAATGAATTTTAAACATTGTATCAGGGAGTTAAGTAATATTAACGTTATTTGTAAGATTATTTTTAAGCAAAGACAAATTTAGCTCTTTTGGCTGTCTTGCTGCGGGATTTAGGATAATACATATATGAGGTATAATTATGGATAAGGAAAAGATATTTGGTATAGACCTTGGCACTACCAATTCTGCCATTGCTTATCTGGATGATGAGCATTTGCCCAGGATCATAACCCCGCCGGACGGGCTGCCCATAGTTCCATCTGTGGTGGCCTTTAACAAGGAGCAGAATCGTATAATTGTGGGCAAGGAGGCAAAAAATTATGTTTATTTTGACCCTGAGAATACTGTTCGTTCAGTGAAGAGGCTCATGGGGACAAATCGCAGGCTTTCTCTTGGGGGGAACATTTTTTCTCCTGAGGAGATATCCTCATTTATACTGAAGCACATGGTATCCATGGCGTCTGAGACCCTGGGCGTTCAGGTCAAGAAGGTTGTTATCAGTGTGCCTGCCTATTTTAATGATGCTCAGAGACGGGCTACTATCAAGGCAGGTGAGCTCGCGGGGCTGGATGTGGTAAGGATAATAAACGAACCTACTGCCGCCTCCCTTGTTTATGATTATGTGACGGTCAGGGGGAGGGAACAGGCGGTACAGTCTGATTACCTCATGGTCTATGACCTCGGCGGCGGGACGTTTGATATCTCTATAGTGGATATAAAGGGCGAAGTCAGGGAGGTAATGGCATCTACGGGAGATACTGCACTGGGAGGCGATGATTTTGATGAGAGGCTGGCGGAATTCTTTATGCGCCATCTGGTCAAAGAGTACGGCGCCGACATTGAGAATGATTTCATCCTCAAGATACGCCTCAAAGATATAGCAGAAAAGGTCAAGATAGCCCTGTCAGAAAGGGCCTATGTCCATGTCAAAGAGCCGGCCGTTTCAGTATATAAGGAGCAAATGATAAATCTAAACGTGGAGATCAAGCGTTCAGACTTTGAGGAGATGACCAGAGACCTTCTTATAAATACAATGGATAAGACCTTTCTTGCCATAAAGGAGGCAGGCCTTGAGCCGTCGGCCATTGAAAGGGTGCTCATGGTAGGCGGTTCTACAAGGATGCCCATGGTGCAAGATGCTCTGGCAAGCGTGTTTCAGGCGGATGTGGGACACTTTGTTGACCCTGATCACTGCGTATCTATGGGGGCAGCGATACATGGAGGTTTGATTGCAGGGGAGCCTCTGGGCAGGATACTGCTGGATGTTACTGCCCATTCCCTTGGCATCAAGACCATAGATAAGGTGGACGAGACAGGGGATGCCGACTATTTTGCGGTGATTATCCCGCGAAATACAAGGATACCTGTTAAGAGGACCAGGATGTTTTATACCATGGTGGAAAAGCAGCCTGAGGTGGTGATTGAGGTATATCAGGGTGAATCCTATAGCTGTGCTGAGAATACGCTCGTGGGCGAGTTTTTATTCGCATTGAAGCCCTCTCCGTATGGCACTCCAGTAATTGTGGAGTTTGCCTACGACCTTGAAGGGATAGTTCATATCACTATAGAGCAGAAGGGTTACGATAACAGGAAAGAGGTAACCCTTAATATCAGAAAACGGGTTATAATTCAGGATGACCAGAATGGTTCAGATAAGGCCAAGGGACTTGCCCCTGTAAATTACATTGCCCAAAAGGCAAACGGGCTGCTGAAAAGCCCTGTTCTTGAAGACAAGGAGAGAGAGGATATGGAACATATCCTTAATCAATATGAGGAGGCAATCCGTCAGGATAAGGATGAAGACGTGATAGATGACCTTGAGGAACGCCTGCTGGACTATATAGCCATGGTGGAGGACCGTGAAGAAGAAAGTTAGCCAATTGTCAAGGCAAAAGAAAAAACGGAAACGAGAGCTAAAGGCCCTTAACAAGCTGTTGAAGAAGGGGCTTTATCTGGACGCCATTGAGTTTATGTCTAAGGGACTTTTTAGTGAGTATCCTGACGAATACGCCACGGCATGGAAGGGACTATTGAAGTACGCCTTCTCCAGTCCTGAAAGGTTCAGGAAGACGGCCATGGCCATCAGGAAGCTTGACCATGCCCCGCCTGACATGCCCGCTGATGCAATGCTCTTTGATATGCTATATGGCGACTCTTATATAGACGTAGAAGAGCTCAAACATCTTGTCAAAGGCATAAATTTTTCCACAACAAATGCACGACAGATGGCTGCCCGTATTTTGAGCGTAAAAGAGCCTGATTATCGCATAAATTCTAAGAAACTCGCCACCCTTATCAGGAAGATGGAACACCCTGAAAAGATAACCGGCACCTTTTACAAACAAGCGATAGGCGCTCTGCCGGAATATGAGGAGGAAATTCAGCGCCTTAGAGAGTGTTTAAGACTCTTCAGGCTATTTTCAAGGATTAAAGACCTTTCAAGGTTTGATGAAAACAGCAATACGCAAATATTCCTGAAAACAAAGGCAGAACTGGAGATGCGCAATGAAGAGGCAAGGGAAGTGGCAGAGCATCTTCCTGAAGAGCTTGTGGAATTCCTTTTCTTTCCCGTCTTCTGGCACTATTGCGCCTTTTTGAAACACCTGATCTCAAAAGGGGGCGATAACTATCTGCCATATATTGTAGGGCTCACCGGATTTTTTATAGACTCCATCCAGCCATACAATCCTGAACTCTATAGTTATCTGACCAGCAAGGGAATGCATCTTTCTGACAACATGCATTCAGGGCAAGATGACAGAAACGTCTATGATACGGATGAGGCGGTGTGGCGCTTTATGGAATTCGGCAATGCAGTTAGGGCTGAAGCGGAATCCATTGATGACGATATCTTTAATTTTTTGTTCCCTGATGACAGTAAAGAAGATAAAAAAAGGGCAGAAGACCTTTGCCAGAAAGGGATACTTCTTTTAAAGGCATTAAGAGACGATCCAAGGCTCACCCCAGGGGAAAGATCCAAGATTGCCATCATGCTGGAATCCAAGATCGTGAATTTTCTGGATGTTTTCTTAAAAGCCCCATCTTCATTCCGTGATTTCTTGAAAGAAATGGTGGAAGCTCAATTGATGGGTCCGCTTTTAGCTGTTTCAGGCTTTTTCCTGTTTTACAACAGGGACAAGAAAATCTTGAGCAAGATCGCCAGCATATTGGAAGAGGCTGACTTTGACCCAACGCAGCTAAAACTTATACCGTCTATATTTCAAGAGAGCTTTGGGATAGACTTTATGAGAATAATGATGGAAGACTTCCAAGTGGACTTTCGGGTAGTTGCAGAATTCGTGAAACTTGTTTCTGATGATATTCTGAAGAGGATGCTGGAATCCTTTATGCTGCAGTCTATTATGAATTTCATGATATTAATTTATGGTACCCTTTTTGATAAAGACGTGACTGTCAGAGATGAGCGCAGTATGATCCGAGATTGCAGGTCATTTGCAGTTAAGGCATTGAAGGACCTGAATTCTGTAAAGGAAAAACTGAGGTATCTTCACGAGATGCTGAAAGTGGTTAGTAAAATCAAGAGACGCCCTGACCTCATTGATGCCATTTCTATAATGGCCATCAAGAGATACGACATAACCATAGTCATGGATACAGAGCCTGTCTGTATAACATTCATTAATATATGTTATGAGTTGGTAAGTCATCCAGTGAATATGTTTTTTAATAATTCACGCACAGATCACCTATTGCCCGTATTGGAATCTCTTATTGATCATGTTGTACCTGATCTGGCGAAGTTGGATGAAGAGGATCTGGAAAGGTGCATAGACGCTTTCTTGTCCATTGAGCCTCCTTCCGCTGAGCAGATGCTTTTCAGGATAAGAAATTGCTTTGGGAAGATGGAGTCTGGTGATTTTTCAGGGCATATAGCCAAAATGGACAGCATTATAGATAGGGTCTTTAGACGTAAGGGAAAGAGACGGAAAAGGAGGAGGGGTTAATAACTATGGGATTGACCATAAAAGAGGCGCTGAAACGACTGAAGCTTTCAGGAAGCCCAGAACTCCATGAGATCAAAACGGCGTATGAGAAAATGATAAGGCGCTATCCCCCTGAATTTCATCCTGAGAGGTTTCAGCAGATAGAGGAGGCATATACATACCTTACGTCCTTGTCCTTCATGCTGGAGATGGCAGAGATGCATACAGAAAGAGATATAGAAATCGTCTTTCCAAAGCCGCCTTCAATGGACAAGATCAATGAACTCTGCAAGGTCATTGAAAGAGAGCGATTGCTGCGCATTATCTTCAATTCCAATTAAAGGGATTATATGAAGATAGCAATATCTGGAAAGGGCGGCGTTGGCAAGAGCACGGTCTGTGCGCTTATATGCGAGGCATTTATTGAGGCTGGGAGGGATGTGTTGGCAATAGATTCTGACCCCAGCCCTCACCTCGGCAGGCTTTTGGGCATTGATACAGGTGAATTAAGGCCAATTGCTGAGATGCGTGAGCTCCTTATGGAGAGAAGTGAGAGAAATGGCCCGTTTTATAACTTGAATCCAAGGGTTGATGACCTGCCAGATAGGTTTATGTTGAAAAGAGACGGTTTGAGGCTTATGGTCCTTGGCGCTGTCCAAAAGGGAGGGGGGGGGTGCGCATGCGCTGAAAATGCCGTATTGAGAAACCTCCTTTCTATCCTCCTCTTGAGCCCTGATGATATAATTATAATGGATATGGAGGCAGGTGTAGAGCACCTTGGACGTGCAACTATACAGGGCATTGACCGCCTTCTTATAGTAATCCAGCCATACAGGGGCAGCATAGATACAGCTGTTAAGATAATCCGAATGGCAAAGGAGATAGGGATAAGGCATATCAGCGCCATTGCAAACGGGATAACGGAAGGAGGCTCCAAAGAGGATATATCCTACATACAGGGTGGCTCAGGCCTTGATGTACTATGCTCGCTGCCGGTGTCAGATGCCATAAGACAGGCAGAGAGGGAAGAAAAAAGGCTTTATAAGGCAGCGCCGCCTGATATAAAGGATATAATTAAGAGGGCAGTATTGAAGCTATTATCGTAACTATTGCAGCAGGGGGCATTATTTATAAATGTCTTATGACTATGATATCAATAAGTTAAAAGATGTTCAAAATCTCCCTGATTATCGTAATATCCCTTTACAAAAGGTGGGGATAAAGAACATAAGGTATCCTGTAACAGTGATGGATAAACAAAATGAGTGGCAAAAGACCGTTGCCAATATCAATATGTATGTAAATCTGCCCCATCAGTTTAAGGGCACTCACATGAGCAGATTTGTTGAGATACTCAATGAGTATAAGGGAAATATAAGCGTTAAGACATTTCAGAACATATTGTTTGAGATGAAGAAGAGGCTTTTAAGCGATGAGGCGCACCTTGAGATAGAATTTCCGTATTTTATAGAAAAAAGGGCCCCTGTTACAAAGACGCCTGGGCTTATGGAGTATTGGTGCGGCCTTCACGGGACCCTTAAAGACACCCTTGATATGGTGCTCCTTGCAAAGGTGCCAGTAACAACAGTATGTCCCTGTTCAAAGGAGATAGCTGACTTCGGGGCGCATAATCAAAGAGGAGAGGTGCGTGTTTGGGTGAGATTCAAAGATTTTTTATGGCTTGAAGACCTTATTGACTGCGTTGAAAAGGCTGCATCCTGTCAGGTATTTTCCATATTAAAGAGACCTGATGAAAAATATGTTACAGAATACGCCTATACCAATCCCATGTTTGTTGAAGATGTGGTAAGAAACGTCTATATGGGCATAAAGAATATGCAAGAGGTAATCTGGTTTTATATTGAGACTGAAAATTTTGAATCAATACACAACCACTCTGCCTATGCATCAACCACATTTTATAAGGCTGACTGTTGGTAGAGCCTCTACAACTCAGGGCTTACCTTAGCGCCAGAAAATGTTGCCATCTCTGTATATATCTTTATGCCAGCGTCTATAAGCCCCATTGCAAGGGCTGCGCCTGTGCCTTCTCCAAGGCGCATATCAAGGTTTAATAATGGCCTGAGCCCCATCAAGTTAAGAAGCGCCTTATGCCCCTTTTCAACTGAGCAGTGAGAGGCAATCATATATCGTGTAACAACAGGGCTTATGAGTGAGGCAATTGCCGCGCCTGAAGTGCTGATAAACCCGTCAATGACAACAGGGAGCTTCTCTATTGCGCTGCCCAGTACAAGCCCTGCAATAGCTGCTATTTCGTGGCCTCCGACCTTTGAGAGTATATCAATAGGGTCATTCCCATTGGGGTCATTTACTGCAATAGCCCTCTTGATAACCCCCACCTTGTGTCCAAGGGCATTGTCGTCAATGCCTGTCCCATGCCCCGTAACCTCTTCTACAGGCAGATTGGCAACAACAGATGTTATCGCGCTTGCAGCAGTGGTGTTGCCTATGCCCATCTCTCCTGTGGCGATAAGGCCATATCCCCTTTTTTTTGCGTAAGATGCCATGTCGATCCCGTTTAGTATGCCTTTAATTGCCTCATCCCTTGTCATAGCAGGGGATTTTGTCATGTTATTCGTGCCATAAGCCACTTTTTTTGATATAAATACATTCTTATTTTTACCGTTATTTTTATCATTATCATAATCATTTACTATGTCATCAAAGTCATAATCAACTCCGGCATCAATGACAAATACATCAGCGCCGACATGACGGGCTAATACATTTATCCCTGCGCCCCCTTTTAAAAAGTTAAACACCATCTGATAAGTAACCTCTTTAGGAAATGCGCTGACACCCTCTTCTGTAACCCCGTGGTCTGCTGCAAATACAAATACTGCCTTTTCAGGTATCTTTGGGGCAAGCTCAGAGGTAATAAGGATGTATCGTTCAGCAAGCTCTTCAAGGCGTCCAAGACTGGCCTTTGGTTTGGTGAGGTCATTTAAGTGTGCCCTTATTTTGTTTAATATAGATGTGTCAACAGGCGTTATCCCCTTTAAAAGATTGTTTAGCCTCTTTTCAAGCATCATATTCCTCCATACTGTCTTCTATTAACGCTATTAACGCTATAAACACTACTAAAAATTATAACTCAGTGCAAGAAGTAACTTTGTGAAATACTTTAAAATTGTCTTGCAATAGGTCATATTTTCTTTTATAGTCATCTATTTGATAGCCGGGTCCTGCGCAACGAGGTCCCGCGAACCCCGCCAGGTCCGGAAGGAAGCAACGGTAGTGGGTAATTTCGTGTGCCGCAGGGGCGCCTGGCTATCTTTTTTAGTTATGTTCTGATTTATATTTAAGCTGGCAAAAAACAGATGTTTTTAAAATTTAGGCATTGATTATTGAGGCTATAAGGCGCTGGCTACTGTCTTTATATAATTTGCAAACTCTGCCCCAACATCAGGGTGCTCAAGGGCATAGGTGACAGTCGCCTTTAAAAAGCCCAGCTTGTCTCCTGCATCAAAACGCCTGCCATTAAACTCATAGGCATAGAGGGAGCGTTCCTTTCTGAGGTTGTCAAGGGCGTCTGTAAGCTGTATCTCGCCTCCAATGCCAGGGAGCGTCCTTTTAAGAGAGCTAAATATCTCAGGCCGTAAGACATATCTGCCTATGATTGCCAGATTTGACCTTGTAACATTAGGAGATGGCTTTTCAATAAGCCTTCTGACCTTAAATACCCCCTTTTCAATCTCCTCCCCCTCAACAATGCCATAGCGGTTGACCTCACTATGAGGCACGCGCTCAACAGCAACAACTGACTCTTGAAGCCTGTTAAACACCTTTATCATCTGATATACGCATGGCACCTCACTATCTACCAAATCATCACCCAAAACCACTACAAAAGGCTCATCCCCCACCACTGTCTCTGTTACCATAACGGCATGTCCAAGCCCAAGGGGTTCTTTTTGCCTCACAGACACAATATTTATAAGGCGAGATATGTGTCTTACCTCTCTTAGAAGCTCAAACTTCCCCTTTTGAGATAAAAATGTCTCAAGCTCAAATGAGTAATCAAAGTGATTCTCTATCGCAGACTTCCCAGATGCGCTGACAAGCACAACCTCTTTTATATTAGAGGCCACCACCTCCTCCACAATATACTGTATAGTGGGTCTATCCACTATTGTAAGCATCTCCTTTGGTATCGCCTTTGTTGCAGGCAAAAAACGGGTGCCGAGCCCTGCAACAGGTATAACTGCCTTTTTTATAGTCATATCCATTTAACGGTCTCCCAATATAATAGTTAAGTTTAGAATAACTCAATCAAATATGATTAATAATGCCGCTTACTTGCTCTTGCAATTTGCTTTCATAGAAACCATCTGCAACTATTTGCTTTTATTATATATTTCCTGTAATGCTGTCTTTATTATAGCCTCTGTTGTTATGGCATCTGATTTGAGCCTCTCCCTTATGCCCTTTAAAAGCCCCTTTATGTCAGCCTCTCTATACCCAAGGTTAATCAACGCCATATACGCCTCATTCCACTGTGTCTCCACT
>JALWQB010000156.1 GCA_026994795.1 Deltaproteobacteria bacterium | reverse complement strand
ATATCAAAGCCGTTCGCCCCCCAGAATTTATTGGCTATTATAGAAAAATGGCTTGACAAAAGGTCATCTTTATAAGTATTTAGATAGGTAAAAGTTAGCTATCAAAGAAATAGACATTACATAACTCCTTATGAATTTTATGGAACAGCTTAAAAGCGCAGGTTTGCCTGACAGAGAGGGGATAATCCTTCTTGTAGATGACTTGCCTGATAATCTTTATGTATTTAGCGAGATACTTGAGCGGGAAGGCTATACTGTCATACCTGTCCAATCCGGAAGAGAGGCGTTAGAGGTCTTGGATGAAAAATTACAGGAGATAGACCTTGTTTTATCTGATGTTATGATGCCAGAGATGACAGGTTTTGAGTTGTGTAAGCTTATAAAAGAAAATGATAATACCGCCCATATCCCCGTAATTTTGATCACTGCCCAATTACTTGACGACAGACATGCTGCAAAGGGCCTTGAATATGGGGCTGATGACTATATCAGCAGGCCAATTAGCCCATTTCTCTTAAAGAGAAAGATAGAATCAGTAATTGAGAGAAAGGCTGTTTGTGAAAAGTGGCGCGACAGAATTGAGCAGAGCAAAGAGGCGATAGAGATAAAAGACTGGCATACCAAAATGCTTATCCACGACCTCCGCTCCCCTCTTGCAAGCGCTATGGGCTTTTTATCCCTGCTTATAATGGATGAAAACCTTAAAGACCGCCAGAGAGAGCTGATTATGAAGATACAGAATGCCATTCAAAAGGAATCTGAGCTTCTTGAAGACATGCTTACGCTTACGGCGGTAAAGGAAGGGAGATTGGAGCTTAATATTGAGACATTTGATCTGGCTTCTCAGATAAAAGAGGCGTTATTACTGGCGGAAGGCAATGCATCTAAGAGGGGTATAAGGTTTGAGCATGTAATGCCCAAAGAGAGGCTTATGGTCAGCGGCGACAGGCAACTGCTCAGCAGAGTGCTCATAAACTTGGTTGACAATGCCATAAAATTTGCGCCTCCAAATAGCTATATTGTAATATCTTCTTACATTTATAACGAAAGTTCTAAACAGCCGCTCAGTGGGGTTGAAGATGGCTGGATTGTATGTGAGGTATCAAATCTTGGTGCTCCTATAGAGGCATCCCACAAGGAGTTAATCTTTGAGCCATTTGTAAAAAGACCTAAAAATGGCAATTCAAACGCTCATTATATGCATGGAATAGGATTAGGGCTTGCATTTTGCCGTGAGATTATAAATGCCCATAATGGAAAAATTGGCGTTATAAGCCCTCTTCCAGACATGGACGAGGGCGTAAGGTTTTATTTTGCCTTAAGGCCGCCCACTGGCCTTTAAAGGCATACAAAAGGATTTAAAAAGGTTATAGCCCTCTGCGGGCGCAGGCGGTTATGTCCCCATCTCCCAGCTTGAAAGATACTTCTCCTGCTCCTCTGTAAGGGCGTCAATCCGTATCCCCATACTCTCAAGCTTAAGCCTTGCAATCTCCTGATCTATCTCGCGAGGCACGCCATATACCTTCTTTTCAAGCGCATCTCCTGCCTTTACCATATATTCAGCGCACAATGCCTGATTTGCAAAGCTCATATCCATAACGCTTGAAGGATGTCCTTCAGCGGCCGCAAGGTTTACAAGCCTTCCTTCCCCCAGTATATATATCCTTTTCCCGTTATTGAGCCTGTATTCCTCAACAAAATCCCTTATTATGCGCCTTGCTTCTGAGACATCAGAAAGGCCGTCAAGGTCAAGCTCTACATTAAAGTGCCCTGAGTTGGCTACAATGGCGCCGTCTTTCATCTTTAAAAAGTGCTCTTTTCTTATAACATGAATATCGCCAGTAACTGTGCAGAAGAAGTCTCCCACAGGCGCTGCCTCTATAAGCGGCATAACATCATAACCGTCCATAACGGCCTCAAGCGCCTTTAATGGGTCAACCTCTGTTACAATTACCCTTGCTCCAAGGCCCTTTGCCCTCATTGCAACGCCTCTTCCACACCAGCCATATCCGCATACCACAAATATACTGCCTGCAATAAGCCTGTTGGTCGCCCTTATAATGCCGTCAAGGGTTGACTGGCCTGTGCCATAACGATTATCAAAAAAGTGCTTGGTGTTCGCATCATTTACTGCAACAATTGGATACTCAAGCACGCCGTTATCCGCCATTGCCTTAAGCCTTATGACCCCGGTAGTTGTCTCTTCAGTGCCGCCGATTACCTTAGATAAAAGCCCCTTTCTCTCCTTATGAAGAGTAGAGACAAGGTCTGCGCCATCGTCCATCGTAATTACAGGCTCTTTGTCAAGGACTGAGCGCAAATGGGCGTAATATGTATCATTATCCTCTCCCTTAATTGCGAAAACAGGGATTTCATCGTGTTTTACAAGGCTTGCAGCAACATCATCCTGTGTGCTAAGGGGATTGGATGCGCAAAGATATACCTCTGCCCCGCCAGCCTTAAGGGTCTGGACAAGGGCGGCAGTCTCTGTGGTAACATGAAGACACGCCCCGAGCACCACGCCCTTTAATGGCTTTTCATCCTCAAAACGCCTTCTTATCTTATTTAATACTGGCATGCTCATAGCAGCCCATTCAATCCTGAGCCTGCCCTTTTCAGCAAGCTCTATTGACCTTATATCATAGTCCATTTTATTTCCTTTCCTCTCTATTCTTTTATTTACGATATTAAATTTAATAATTTAATTTCTAATGAGCTATTATAGGCCGGCATCAGACTTTAACTTATCAACCATATCAAGGCGCTCCCATGTAAACTCAGGCTCCTGCCTCCCAAAATGGCCATAAGCTGCCGTCTTCTTATAGATTGGCCGTCTCAGGTCTAAGTAACTAATAATATCTTTTGGCCTGAAGCTGAAATTATTCTCAATAATCTCTACAATCTTATCCTGAGCTATGGCCTCTGTGCCATAAGTGCGGACATTTATTGCCAGTGGTTTAGTAACGCCTATCGCATAGGCGACCTGCACCTCACATTCACGGGCAAGGCCGGCAGCCACGACATTTTTGGCGACATATCGCGCCATATATGAAGGGCTCCTGTCAACCTTTGTCGGGTCTTTCCCTGAGAACGCCCCGCCTCCATGGTGTCCTCTGCCTCCATAGGTATCTACAATTATCTTCCTGCCTGTCATGCCGCAATCAGCAAGTGGCCCGCCGACAACAAATCTGCCTGTGCTGTTTATATAATATTTGGTGTCTCCATTCAGGTGCTCAGGGGCAATTACCTTCTTTATCACCTCTTCAATAATCGCCTCCTCTAACTCTTTATGGGTAACATGCGGCTCATGCTGGGCGGCAATCACTATTGAATGACACCTTACCGGACGCTTATCCTCGTATTGCACTGTAACCTGACTCTTTCCATCAGGCCGTAAGAATGGGAGGATGCCAGTCTTTCTCACCTCAGAAAGGCGTTTTGCGAGCTTATGGGCATACCATATTGGCATTGGCATAAAGTCAGGGGTCTCATCACATGCATATCCGAACATAAGCCCCTGGTCCCCTGCGCCTATATCATCTTCTCTGTCAACGCCCATTGCAATATCCGGGGACTGTTTGTCTATGCTCGTAATAACAGCGCATGTCTGCCAGTCAAACCCCATAGATGAATCAGTATAGCCGATTTCCTTTATTGTCCCCCTTACGACCTGCGGCATGTCAACATAACAGTCAGTAGTTATCTCGCCGGCAATAAGCGCAAGACCGGTGGTAACAAGCGTCTCACATGCAACTTTCGCATAGGGGTCTTTTTCAAAGATGCTATCAAGGATAGCGTCTGAAATCTGGTCAGCTACCTTGTCAGGATGTCCCTCAGTAACTGACTCTGAAGTAAATAAAAAATTGGGCATCATAACTCAATATCTCCTTATATTTCCTTAAAAATTAGATTATAGTTTAACTATGAAATGTTATTGCGCAATATGCAAAAGCCCGCCTGCTGACTGGCATAAAAAATGGCGGAGAGGGTGGGATTCGAACCCACGGTAGAGCCCATTAGCCCTACAACGGATTAGCAATCCGCCGCCTTCAGCCACTCGGCCACCTCTCCTTATGTCTTAATTAATAACCGATATCAAATGGCTTGTCTATTAGGAGTTAAGAGTCTCCATTTTATATAGTATGGCAGGTGGTTAGTCAAGAAGAGTTTTTATATTTTAGAGGGGGTAGAGGGGAATTATTTAATGGCAAAATATCCAGCGCCTTGCCTTAATTTAATCCGAGTTTAACACCCCATATATCTTTAATCTAAATCCTGCAATCCCGAAGGGAGGCAAAATTGTTAATTTTTGAATTAATGGCCTCTACCCCTTCAAATTAATATGGACAGGCATTAAAAATTATCCTAAAATAGATTACCGTTAAAATGGTTAATCATTTCCCC
>JALWQB010000155.1 GCA_026994795.1 Deltaproteobacteria bacterium | reverse complement strand
CATGTCCCTGTAAATCTTATGGCCTTCTACCTTCTATAGATATGCTCTGAATTATTTAAGAAAGCATATTATAAAGCCTTATAAGCTCTGCCTTGATGGAAGAAAGGGTTACTGTTGTCCCATTACCTTTAATATCTTCGTTATTCCTGATATTCTTATCCTGTAAATGAATAGTAGCCTTATCATTCTTGGGAGTAGCATTGTCCTCTGTCTTAACATTATATTGTTCAAGCCTCTTTTTTGCGCCTGTTATAGTAAAGCCTTCATCGTATAAAAGACGCTTTATCTCTCGTAGGACAGTAAGGTCTTTTTCCGTATATAGCCTCTGTCTTTTAACCCGTCTTGGCCTTATCTGTCTAAATTCCTTCTCCCAATACCTTAACACATGAGGCTCAACGCCAGTAATGCGGCTTACCTCACTTATCCTGTAATACTTCTTCTGCGGCATTTACATATCCCTTTAGCCACTTGCTTGGCTGAAAGGCTATGGTCGTCTTTGTCCCCTCTTTAAACCTCCGCTGGCGTCTTACCTGACTAAATGTGCCAAAACGGACTATCTTTACCTCTTGTCCATCCTTGATAAAAGAGGTTATGGTATTAAAAAAGGCGTTTACTATTGCCTTACTTTCCCTTAAGGAAAACCCCATCTCCTCTGCAATCCGCCTTGCAATATCCTCTTTTTTAAGGGTCTCAGTCCCCATAAGGCCTCTTTATAAAAAACTTTATATTATATCTATCTTCTTTACATAACAACCAAGCGCCCACGTTTGTTAACCAACTCATAATTTATTGAGAAATTCATCTAAGGTTATATGAGCCTGCTTCAATATATAAGACAATGTTGAACGTTTAATCGGCTTATGAGCAGGCACTATTATTTTCAAAGTTTCTCTTCCTATATGCTTTTGTAAACGAATATGTGAACCTCATTGGCGAACAACTACCCAACCGTTTCGCTGTAATGCCTTGATTACCTTATCATAATTCAGGCTTGGAATTTTGCTCATATCGCCAATGCTACTTCTTCTGCATGTGCAACTGTTAATATGTCGTCTTCCACTGGCTCTAAATAAAGTTTAATTGCCTCTCTAATATTTTTTAATGCCTCTTCTTTTGTATCACCTTCGGAAATACAGCCAGGCAGTGAGGGGACTAAAACAGTGTAGCCCCCGTCTTCACTTGGTTCTAAGTAACATTTGATTTCCATTTTTCCCTCCAATATGTTAGATATCGCTAATATCTATCCTATCTCTTTAATTTTATTCTTACCTTATTGCCTTAGCTGTGCCCCAAAATTTTTGAGAACCTTCTCCGTTATCGCATCGTGTATGCTGCTAACCTCCTCATCAGTGAGGGTGCGTTCCTCTGACCTGTAAATAAACCTCAAGGCAATGCTCTTTTTGCCCTTTGGGACAGGCCGTCCCTTATAAAGGTCAAATATGAAGAAATCTTCAAGATACTGTGGCCTGATTGAAGATATAAACCTGTAAATCTCATCATAGGTTACTGCATCATCTAAAATAATAGCAATATCCCTTTCTATCTCTGGAAACCTTGGAAGCTGACGCATTGTTTTCACAGATTTCGGGCAAGAAAGCATATCCTCAATAAAAAGCTCAAGGGCAAAGATTGGCTCATCAATATCCCAAAAAGATGCAGTATCCCTTGAAATCTTCCCAATGCACCCGAGCCTCACCCCATTTTTGTCAACAATCCATGAAAACACGCCACTGTCATAATAGGAAAGAGGAGAGCCTGCATCTAATGAAATGCCCTTTATGCCTAACTTTAAGAAGACAAGCTCCATTATCCCCTTAATATCATAAATATCTACCCTCTCCCTTGGCCATGCCCATGACTCATCAAAGCGTCTTCCTGTCATAAGGCACATAAGCCTTTCTTCTTCTCTGACGCCTGTATCTTTAGAGGCATCTTTAAAAAAGCACCTTCCAACCTCAAACAGCCTCAATGCCCTCTGCCTCTTTGAAAAATTCCTCTTTACTGCCTGCATAAGGCCAGGGACAAGGCTTGTCCTCATAACAGATTGGTCTTCTGACAGTGGGTTTAAGATAGAAATGGGCATAGTCTCTTGAGCCCCCTCACCAAATCCAAGCGCCTCTATCTCCTTAGGTGAGCAAAAACTATAGGATATAATCTCAAATATCCCCTGTGATATGAATATGTCTTTTAATCTGCCTATAAAGGCTGTTAGCTCATCCTCTCTAATTGACTGAAAAAGGGGAACATAAGGCACGCACGATGGTATGCTGGAAAAGCCCTTAATCCTTGAGACCTCTTCAACTATATCAATTTCTTCTTTAATATCAAAGCGATATGATGGAATGGCCAGAGTTGCCCGGCTTTCATCCTGCCCCAATGCCTTAAAGCCAAGGCGCTCTAATATAGAAAGCTGTTCCTTTTCAGATATGTCTTCTATGCCGCTGAGACGCCTTACCTGATTAAAGCTGAATGAAACAGTCCTTGGTTTATATGGCGCAGGGTAACGCTCTTCTTCTTTAACAATTCTGCCTCCTGCAATCTTTGTTATAAGATAGGCGCATCTTCTTGCTGCATCCCTTATGGCATCAGGGTCAACCCAGCGCTCAAACCTGTAGGCAGCCTCTGTATTGAGCTTGAGCGCCTTCTTGGTCTTTCGTATCTGGCGCGGCTCAAACCATGCGCTCTCAAGGAGTATGTCTTTTGTGGTGTCAGAGACCTCTGAATTAGCCCCTCCCATAATGCCTGCAATGGCAACAGGCTGTTTGGCATCAGCAATTACGAGCATATCATTGGTAAGCTCCCTTTCTCTGCCGTCAAGGGTTACAATCACCTCCCCATCGTCTGCACGCCTTACAATAATCCTTTGGCCAGCAAGCTTATTGAGGTCAAAGGCATGAAGGGGCTGCCCCATCTCTAAAAGGCATAGGTTTGTGCAGTCAACAACATTGTTTATTGGCCTTATCCCCATTGATATAAGGCGAAATTGAAGCCATACAGGAGATTCTCTTATCTCAACCCCCTTTATGACTATGGCATTATACCTCATGCAATATTCTGGCTCTAAGATAGATATAATGTCATCTGAAGGCTCTAAAAGCCCTAAATCATCTTGACCATCTTTTTGTAGGGCTTCTTCTGCCATTTTTATATGGGATTCATCTATGGGAATGTTTAAAATGGCAGACAGGTCTCGGGCAATACCTCTTACGCTCAGGCAATCTGCCCTGTTGGGCGTAATGCCAATCTCAAATACACGGTCATCAATGGGCATAAAGTCCTTAAACAAGACCCCAGCAGAGTTAATGCCAAGCTCCCGAATGTCCCATAGCCTCTCCCCATTATCATCAATATAAAGCTCCTTTGAAGATGCAAGCATCCCCTCAGACACCACCCCCATAATCTCCTTTTCTTCAATAATATCGCCATCTAAAAGGGTTGTACCGGGAAGCATAAGGGGATAAATTCCGCCTTTTTCCACATTAGGAGCGCCGCATACTACCTGCCTATCGCTTGAGCCATCAAAACAAATGAGGCGTTTTAATCCATTAGAGCCGACAATCTCCTCAACCTCTTTTACGATACAGGATATGACAGTCTCCCTCAGCCCTGACATGGCCTCATATATACCCTCCACTTCAAGCCCTGACATCGTAAGGGCATCCGCAACATCCTTACAGGAAAGACCATTTTTCTCAAAATCAACAAATTCCTTTAACCAGGAAGCAAGACACAACATTTTAGCTTATCCTCAATTTGCGTTTTAAAAATCAGAACTGTCTTAAAAATCTCACATCATTTTCAAAAAAGAGCCTGAGGTCATTTATGCCATATTTTAACATTGTGATACGCTCCACTCCAAGCCCAAAGGCAAAGCCCGAGACCTCTTCAGGGTCATAACCGACATTTCTGAATACCTGCGGATGGACAAGGCCGCAACCAAGCACCTCTATCCACCCCGTATCAGAGCATACCCTGCATCCCGAGCCCCTGCAAATGACGCATTCTATATCCACCTCTGCGCTTGGCTCAGTAAATGGGAAGAAACTTGGCCTGAACCTGAGCCTTGTATCCCTGTGAAATATCTGCTGGGCAAAGGCAGTGAGTATGCCCTTCAGGTGGGCAAAAGAGACGCCCTTATCCACTAAAAGCCCCTCAACCTGATGAAACATCGGCGTATGGGTAACATCAGAATCGCACCTATATACCCTCCCGGGGGCTATTACCCTCAAAGGGGGGGCAAATTGTCTCATTGTCCTTATCTGGATAGGAGAGGTATGGGTGCGAAGCAGCGTATTGTCAGATATATAGAATGTATCCTGCATATCTCTTGCAGGGTGTTCAGGCGGGATATTAAGGGCCTCAAAATTAAAAAAGTCAAGCTCTATCTCAGGGCCCCTTGCAATCTCAAACCCCATGTGAG
>JALWQB010000154.1 GCA_026994795.1 Deltaproteobacteria bacterium | reverse complement strand
CTACTATGTCCTTTTCAAATCTTCCATAATAGTCCCAACCGACAAAATTCGCATAGTGGCAGCTAAGACACCTCCTGTCATCTACCTGCCCCTTTATATAGTGAACCCCATAGCCGCCCTCCCTTCCTATATGACATGCCCCGCACCCAAGCCTTCGCATTGCGCCGGGATAGCCCTCTCCCCTTGAATATACATGACATACAACACACCGCCTCCTCATAAGGTCAAGGATAAGACCCTTTAAGGTCATGGTTGACTCATCTTTCATAAGGTCAAAGACGGTAAGCTCATCCTCCATAGGAAAGAATGCACGCCATATCTTATTGATTTCATTTTTAAGCGTATAATGAGAAGAGCCCTCCATCGCCTTAACCGCCTCTTTATGGCACATGGCGCATGCGACTTCAGCCCCCCTAAAGGAAGATGGACTGTAAATAATCCCTTTATGCGCCTCTTTTTGAGAACCTGCCCTGTCATCTCCTTTATGGCACACAATACACCTGTACCTGTGATTTTTAAGCATTACATTTGGATGACACCCCCTGCAGCTGTCTCCGGGAAACAGCCTTGAATCCATGGGATTACAGGATGAGATAAGGGATGAAATAAATAATAGAATTAATATATGGGACAATATATTGGCCATATCATTGACAATCATTCAATTTATGTATGTGATGTCGCAATTCAGAAGATATGATGCCATGTCAAGACATTGAGCAAAAAGTTTGTCATAATCCCTGCTGCCACATCATCCATTACTATTCCTATCCCTCCTTTTATCTTTTTGTCAAAAAATCCTACTGGAAACGGCTTGAGAATATCAAATACCCTGAAGAGTATAAAGGCAAAAATTATTATTTTATAATTATAGTCTTCCATAAGGCCAAAAAGCGCAACCACCATGCCGCACACCTCATCTATGACCACGCAAGAGGGGTCAGAAATGCTTAGAAGGATTGAGGTGCGGTGAGATGAGACGACAGAAAACGCAATAAGAAATAACAGCGCAATAATCTGATAAATATGCCAGTATATGGAATATGGCGCAAGAAAGAGGCGGGGCAGAAAGACAAAAAGAAAAAAATAGATACCTATGCCAGCTAAAGATCCAAATGTCCCCGGGGCAAACGGAATATGCCCTATTGGACCGAGTGTTGCGCTATAAAGAAGAAATATATCTATATACTTCAATTAAAGGCACCCCTTTTAGTGTTGAAATCCGTTTTGCCTCTTCAAATTCAGGATATATCCTCTTATCTCCCTTATACCATACTGACTTTGCCCTTACTTTACCCCAAGGGGTATCAACTGAAATACACTCTCTTGAAAGGCTTATACGCGAGCACCTTCTTATGCGGAGCCCTATTGCAGTTGTTTCTAAAAAAATCGTATCAATAATTGCCTCTTCCATGCCGACAGGAGCTATGACCCTGAGCTCTAAGCCAGCCCTTCCCTTTTTCATCATTGCTTGGAGAAAATATGCGTCTATCGCCCCTTTATCAAAAAGCCTTTCTATGACAAAAGGCATTATTTCAGGCATGATGTCGTCTATCACGGTAATTATCTCAATTACCTCGTTCTCACTGCACGCAGCAGTTGTCCCAAGCCAGAGACGAAGGACATTTGGGATATCTTTAATATCTTTTGTCCCTGCCCCATATCCAACCCTTTCGATGCGCATCTCAGGAAATTTGCCATAAGAGCAGGCAAAACGCCTTAATATGGCAATGCCAGTTGGGGTAATAAGCTCTTCATCTGCATCTATTCCATAGACAGGGATGCCCTGCAGCATATAAGATACAGCAGGGGCAGGAACAGGGTAATGCCCGTGCCCTGTAAGGACAGCGCCCCTTCCTATCGGGACATTAGAGGCATAACACCTTGAGATATTTAGCTGCCTTAACAAAAAAGAGGCGCCAACAATATCTATTATCGTATCCATTGCCCCGAGCTCATGGATATGGGCATCACCTGCGGCATCCTGATTTCCATGGACGCTATTTTCCGCCTCTTTTAAGATTGTCAGTATGGATACGGCATCATCTATAATTGTATCTAATAAGTGAGGGTCTTTTATACAAAACCGCGTGTCTTTTTTATCCCAGTTTCCTGATGCCTTGAAATTATTCAAGAAATCTATCATATCTGATATGGTAAAAAATCGCTGTCTCTGGCTCTCAGGGGACAAGGTAATAATGGTTGAGGAAATAGAGCGGCGTTTTGTCTTTTTTGAGCCTATAGAGACATTTATGCCAATTGCCCTTAAAAAATCTATAAGCTCGTTTATGGATGCGCCAAGATCAATTAAAGATGCAAGAAACATATCGCCTGATATGCCAGAAAATATATCTATATAGAGTATTCTTTGATTATTAATGCTATTAGCGTTCACAACCGCTTTTCTACCCATTTATAGAGATTATCTCGCTTAATATAGAGCGGAACAATAAGCAGGATACTGAATGCTGCAACTAATAAGAGCCTTAAAAAACGCCCTTCGAATAAATCCGCCCCTTGAAATGTCAGCATAAGCGTCCCTGGCATCCTTCCAACAGCGGAAAGCGCAAGAAATATCTCCCAGGGCATCTTGCTAAGGCCAAGGAAGTAACATAAAAAATCTTTTGGAAAACCTGGGAGAAGAAACAATATAAATGTTACTAAAAGCCCCTGTCTTTCAAGCATCCTCTCAAACCGCATATAATACTGGCTCTTTTCAACATAGCCCCTTATAAGGCTCCTAAAATAGCGGGCAATCATAAAGGCGCATACTGAGCCAAGGCTAAGCCCGATGGTAGAATAAAAAAAGGCGGGAAGCCCAAAAATAAAGCCCCCAATAAACCCTGTTGCCTCTCCGGGTATCGGGCTTATCACCACCTGAGATGCCTGAAGGATAATAAATACAAGAGGTGCAAATGCGCCAAAATCCATTATAAATTGGCGCAACTCCTGCCTTTTTTCAAAAAGCCCATCTACTGCCGCAATAAGCTCCCCAACTATATGGGATAATAGCTGAGTATTCCCAAATTTTAAATATAAAAGACAGAAAAGAATTATCCCTATCAAAATTATTACAATTGTTGTTAAAAACAACAAGTATTTCTTTTTAATACCGTATCCCTTCTCCAATTCCAGTCGTCTTTTTGAGGGTGGTCTTCATTAAAGTGCCCTCCCCTTGATTCCTTTCTGAGGATTGCCGATTCCACTATGAGCATAGCAAGGTGGGCTATGTTTCTCAGCTCAACAAAGTCGCTTGTAAGAAGATATTCCCAGTAATGCCCGTCTATCTCATCAATAATTGGAGCAAGTCTCTTCTTGGCGAGATTAAGCCTTTTATCATTTCTTACAATGCCAACATAGTTCCACATAAGTCGTCTTATCACATCCCAGTTATATGAGATTAAAACGCCTTCTCTAAGGTCAACTGCCCCGCTGCTATCCCACTCAGGGGGCATAGGGCATTTTAAAAATCTTTTTTCTAATGCCTCTCTCTCACTGAATATCTTTTTAAACGCCTGCATTGCCATTACCACACCCTCTAATAATGAATTGGAGGCAAGCCTGTTTGCCCCGTGAAGGCCCGTGCAGGCGCATTCTCCAACGGCATAAAGCCCCTCTATGTCAGTGCGCGCAAAGCGATCTGTAACAATGCCGCCGCACATATAATGGGCAGCGGGCACGACAGGTATCGGGTCTTTTACAATATCAAGGCCAAACTTGAGGCAGGTTGAATAGATATTAGGGAATTTACTGATAATAAAATCTTTTTTAAACCTTGTCGCGTCAAGATACACACAGTCGTCACCTGTGCGCTTTAGCTCCATATCAATTGCCCTTGCAACCACATCACGAGATGAAAGCTCAAGGGATGATGGGGCATAGTCTTCCATAAAACGCCTGCCCTTTGAGTTAATAAGCAGCGCCCCCTCTCCCCTCAGGGCCTCTGAGATGAGAAAATTCTTTGCAAGCGGGTGATACAGGCATGTTGGGTGAAACTGGACAAATTCAAGGTTGGCTACCCTTGCCCCTGCCCTCCACGCCATTACAATGCCGTCGCCTGTAGCGACATCAGGATTGCTCGTATATAGATATACCTTGCCAGCACCTCCTGTAGCAAGTATGGTTATCGGCGCTGCTATCGTATAAATATCCCCATTATCTGCATCAAGGACATAGGCGCCCATGCACCTTTCGGGTTGTTTTCCCCTCTGAGAAAAATCCATATTGGTCTTATCGCATCTATAATCATTATAATCTTTATCCTTGTCCCGTTTCTGCCTGTTTACAAAATGGCGCTCAATCTTACCCTCAGTTATAAGGTCAACCGCAATGTGATTTTCTAAAAGAAGGACATCGTTTGAATCAAGCAGGCGCTCTGAGAGTATTTTCTGTATGTTTTTGCCTGTATAGTCATTACAATGAAGCACTCTCCTTCTTGAATGACCGCCTTCTCTATGGAGGCTATAGCTGCCGTCTTTGTCCTTCTTAAAACTTACCCCAATATCCTCAAGCGAGGCTATTGCCTCCCTTGCCCTCTTCGCCACCAACTCCACAATCATCTCATGGCACAACCCATCCCCTGCCTTTAACGTATCAAAGATATGGAGGTCAATAGAATCATCCCCTGAGCATACACATGCAATCCCCCCCTGAGCAAGGCTTGTAGCGGTATCATCTCTTGCCTTTTTGGTAACAACTATGACATGCCCTATCTTAGAAAGGCGTATTCCAAGAAAAAGCCCCGCTATCCCAGAGCCTATGATGAGAAAGTCAGTCTCAATCCTCATAAAAAATCTAACATGCAAGTAGATAATAATTAGCAAAACCAATACATAACGCCTAAATCCTGCAATAAGCAACCCCTAACAGGGGAGATTAAAGCCACAAAGATTTCGCCCCTAATACCTGCGCTCTATAATATACTTTGCTATCCTTTGAAGGCGGCTGGACATCTCATTTCTCGGGACGGCATTAAGGCTATTTAACGCCTTGTCTATAAGCAATGTCGCCTCCTTAAACGCCATTTCAATGGCTTGCGTCGCAGAAAGAAAGCCTCGCACCCACTCTATATCTTCAGAGGTTATGCCCTCTTTTGTATCTTTTTTCTTTAAAATTTGCCTGAGCCTCTTTACGCCTTCATTTTCAGTTGATTGCAGGGCATAGATTATTGGAAGGGTTATCTTTCCTTCTTTGAGGTCAGCGCCTATCTCCTTTCCAAGCGTGCTGGTATCAGAGGTATAGTCAAGGAGGTCATCAACTATCTGAAAGGCATTTCCAATTAATAGACCGAATTCATAAAGATTGCCTGCCATCTCCTCATCTGCGCCTCCAAAAAGCGCCCCTATCATGCAAGAGCAGGCTATTAATGCGCCTGTCTTCCTCTTTATAATTGAATAATATTCTTCCTTGCTATAGCCCTCATCATAGGCCCGCATCATCTGCATAACCTCACCCTCCGCCATTAACTGGACGGTCATTGCTATTGTCCTGTCTATAAGCGGATTATTAAAGTCCGATGCAATCTTTATGGCGGTGGCATATAAATAATCGCCTGATAATATGGTCTTTTTATTCCCCCATATCTTGTATGCAGGAATCTCTCCTCTCCTGAGCTCCCCTTTATCCACTACATCGTCATGGAGAAGGCTTGCTGCATGGAGATATTCAGGCACTATGGATAGCATGTATATTTGACTTGAAAGATTGTCATTAAACAGCCTTGCAGAGGCCACTGCTAATACGGGTCTTATGCGTTTGCCGCCTGAGAGTATTATATATTGTATTATCTCCTCAATAAGGGGATGAAGACATGAGGCATGTTCTTTCAGGGTCGCCTCTATGACCTCAATATCTCTTTTAAATGGCTCAAGCGGATGTGAAGGGCTATGGTTCATATTATTTTTTTAATTCCTATACTGAGTTTACATCAGGGACATCTTACGATAAATCATAATAATTAATAAGCTTACTTAATGTCAATAACGAATATCAAGAGCAACTTAATAAATACCTATTTTAAGGCTGTTATCAGGTTAATATATCGGTATCTATAAAGAGGAAAAAATAAAAATTTTCTATTGACAACAAATATAAAAAAATATATATAAAATAGTTTTATTAAAAGATAAAAATTATCATGGTAAAAATATGTCTACAATTTCAATGTGTTTTGGAATTATAAGGATGTATTGCGCTCCAGCGAAACATGAACTGCCTCACATTTATGCTTACTGCCAGAACTATAAAGCAGCAATGGATATAGAAACTGGAAATGTGATTGATAGGGCGACTCTTAACTGTAAGGTAAGTTAAACCTTAGAAAGGGGTAACGCAATAAAAAATGCAATGTGATAAGATTAGAGGTAAAATAATAAAATTTTTTGGGCCATTAGCGAATTTAAATCTCTTTATAAAGATGGGAATGGTCATTACTATATGTATTGCAGTCAATTCTATACTTTCCTTTTATTTATATTCAAAGCTCAAACTGGTCTATAATGTAACCATGCTTGAACCATTTGAAAATTATGAATCCCTATCGCGCATTGCCTTAAGAAAGATTGGGGCAATTATTGTTGACCCTGACCTCACAAGCCACGATACAATTAATACGCTTAATCAATTAGAAGAATTATTGAATAAGGGACTTAATGGAGGGGCATTCAGCGATTTTTCTGGCAATGTCTTGATACAGCGCATAAAATTTAAAGATATACCTGACTATGACGCCCCAAAAGAATTTATAAAAAAGGCAAAAAAGGCTGTTGAAACCCTTATAAAAAGCGCTGATGAAGAAAAAAATGTAGAAGTGCCTTTTTCTATAGACAGGAAAAAGCTTATTCAGGACCTTCATAATCAAATAATTGCCTTACAGAACTGGGCAGTTGAGACGCAGCGGCATTATAAAACAAATATTTTTAACAATATATCAAATATATCATCCTATATATGGATAATCTTAGCAGTATTAATTGCCTTTTTAGTTTGGGGGGCATTGGCATTTATATTTATGGTTGTTCAGCCAATTAATGCCGTAATTAAGAAGATTTCTGACCTGGCATTTGGAAGAAATGATAACTATGACGAAGAATTCCTTGAGTGCTATTTTGCTGATGATGAGATAGGAAAACTTGTAACCTCTGTAAACGACCTGATAGTATCCTATCAAAACCTTACAAAATTTAAACACCTTATAGAAGAAGATGAAAATATAGAGGATGTATATGAAAGGCTTGCCTCAGTATTTAAGGATGAGATTCATCTTCCATCATTTGCAATATATCAGGTATCAAACTCTCAAAACACAATGACCCTTATGGCTATATATCCTGATAACTTAGAGATAAATCACTCCAAGCTGCTTGATGCCTCTTTATGCAGGGCAAAGCGCACAGGGCACAATATATCTTCTCTTCAGTCTCCTGGTATATGCAAATCATTTTTATGGAAATATGAGGCCAATCATTACTGTATCCCAATGATAAGCTCAGGTGAGTGTGTAGGCATTGCCCAATTTATTCTCCCTATGGAAAAAGAGACGAGAAGGGGTATGGGGGTTTATAAAAAGCTCCGGATGGCGGAAAGATATATTAATGAGGCCATACCCGTATTAGAGGCAAAGCGTTATGCCCAGAGCCTTAAAGAGCAGACATTTAAAGACCCGCTTACGGGATTGTTTAACCGCAGGTTCTTAGACAGCATTATAGACAATCTGGTAGCTGGTATAATAAGACGCAATACAAACATAGGGATACTTATGGCTGACATTGACTTCTTTAAGTCAATAAATGACAAATATGGCCATGATGCAGGTGATATTGTGCTGACTGATATCGCAGCAGTATTAAAGAGCAATATCAGAAAGTCTGATATGGTGATAAGATTTGGCGGCGAAGAATTTTTGGTGCTCCTTGTAGATATAAAACAGGGTGAATCTGAAAGGGTGGCTGAGAAGATAAGGTCCGGGGTTGAACAACACAAGATAAATGTGCCTAATTCTGTTATCCAGAAGACTATCTCAATAGGGGTAAGCGAGTTCCCTATTGATACGAATGAGATATGGAAGGCAATAAAATTTGCTGATGTCGCCCTTTATAAGGCAAAGGATTCGGGCAGGAATAAGGTAGTGCGCTTTAAGCCTGATATGTGGGAGGTGGTTGATGAGGAGGATTATTAAAATATTATATCACGCTAATAATGTTAAACAATTAATTTAATCAAAAATATCTTGCCTTCATAGCGATTGAGGGCTACATTGGCTCTCATGTCTATTTTTAATAATACCGCAAAGGATACAGAACAGGCCTCTTTTAAATCTATTGCCATAGAGTATGCTCAAGCAATAGTCATTGCCCTTATACTCGCCCTGTTTATAAGGACATTTTTTGTTCAGGCATTTAAGATACCATCAGGCTCTATGATAAACACATTGCTTATAGGAGACCATATACTTGTAAATAAGATGGCCTATGGGATTAAGAATCCCATAACAAGGAACTCATGGGTGGAGTTTGACCATCCTGAGAGGGGAGATGTTATTGTATTTATTTATCCTGTTGACAGGTCAAAAGACTTTATAAAGCGGGTAATAGGCGCTGCTGGTGATGTTATAGAGATTAAGGATAAAAAGGTCTTTGTAAATGGAAAATTGTTTAAAGAGCCGCGAGGGGTGCAGCATACTGACAAACGAATATTGCCTGCCAAATTCCAGCCAAGAGATAATTTTGGCCCTGTGCGTGTCCCAGAAGGGCACTTGTTTGTCATGGGAGATAATCGCGACCAGAGCTTTGACAGTAGATTTTGGGGGTTTGTGCCCTTGCGAGATGTAAAGGGCAAGGCATTTATAATATACTGGTCATGGGATTCTGAACATTTCAGGCCAAGGCTTAACAGGATAGGAAAGCTTATTGAATGATTGAAAGAGTTATTGTAAGGTGTGTGATGGCGCTGTCTGTTTTATTTGATAACATTACTAATCAATCTACCGAGGGTTAATAATGTTACTTAAGAGGGGTAAAGGTAATAAAAAGACATATTCCACTAAGAGGACACTAAGGACAAAGAAAAGACAAATATCTTTTATTGATAAGGCGCTTATATGCGTTTCTATGATACTTTTATTCTGGATTACCTTAGGCCCTTTTGGCCTCTGGCGGTTGTATCGCCTTAAGGGTCAGAGCCATCAATTGCGTATTGAGACACAGACAATTATTGAAAAGAATAGGCAATTAAAGCAGGAAATTGTCAGGCTTAAAGGGGATGAGGTATTTCAGGAAAAAGTTGTGCGGCAAAAACTTGGGTGGATAAGAAATAATGAGTTGCTTTATATCTTCCATAAATAAAATAGGGGGTGTTAATATGTCATTCTTAACTAAAGGCAATACAGACATAAAAGCAAGGATAAAGAGATGGGCAAGCGCATATAAAATTGTTTGCCTTGGGAAAAGACCTTTAAGACTGCTTTATGCATTCGTATTTCCCTTACTGCTGTTATCATTCATTAATGCATGTACAGTAACAAGCTATAATGCCTCCATTGATAAGGCAAGCGATGATGCCGCATTAGACGCCTCTCAGCCCGCTGAACAGGCAGCCTCCTCGACTCAGGCCCAATATCAGTTTACGGATCTCCCAGTGCCTATTGAGCTTTCAATAATAAAAGATAGCACAATGTTAATCCATACGCCCACTTATCAGGGGGGGATCGTGAGCTATAAGGGCAATATCTCAAGCGATACGTTAGAGGCGTTTTTTGTAGAGACACTGCCCAATCATGGCTGGCAGTTTCAGGGGTCTCTTCATGGCAAGAATATCTTTCTTGCATTTTCAAAAGGGGAAGGGGCGCAGTGTCTTATTAAGATAAGCCAAGAGTCTTTCTATACACTGGTAGAGATATGGTTGAGCGAGCCAATAGGAGAGATTTTGCCCCGTCAGCAGATACAGGAATAACGGGGATAAAAGGAGAGAATATAATATTTGGCCTTACAGGCAGCATTGCAGCATATAAGGCCATATTTTATATAAGAGAGCTTGTAAAGGCAGGCGCTAATATCTTTCCTGTAGCCACAAAAAATGCCCTTCAGTTTATAACTGGGACAACTATTGAGGCAATAGCAGGCAATAAGCTGTTAATAGACCAATTTGACGACAGTTTTTCCCATATAGACCTGCCTTCAAGATGTCAGCGCATGGTTATTTGCCCTGCCACCGCCAATACTATTGCCAAGATAGCGAATGGAATGGCTGATAATCTCCTGACCACAATGGCGCTAACTTTTAAGGGGCGGATTATATTCTGTCCTGCAATGAATCCTATCATGTATAAGAATCCTGTTACTCAAGCCAACATTAAAAGATTGAAGGAATACGGCCATATCATGGCAGGGCCTGATGAAGGCAAGATGGCCTGCGGCCACTCTGGAATGGGCAGGCTTACAGAGTTTAAGACCTTGATGTATAACATCAGGTTAGAGGCTCTTAAAAGGCCACTTAAGGGCAAAAGGGCGCTTGTTACTGCCGGCTCTACTATAGAGCCTGTTGACCCAATACGATATATATCAAACAGGTCAACAGGGACAATGGGCTATAGCATGGCAGGGGCGGCCCAGGCGCTTGGGGCGAATACTACGCTTATAACAGGCCCTGCACACATTGATACGCCGATAGTTGATGAGATAATAACTGTTGAGACTGCTGAAGAGATGTTCAATGCAGTAGATAACATATTCATGGATATGGATATCCTTATTTTTACAGCAGCGGTTGCAGACTTTACCCCAATTGACCCAAAAAGAAACAAAATAAAAAAGGACATATTAAAATCCGCTAAAGATGGCCTCTCAATAAGGCTCATGCCAACAAGGGATATACTCCTCCATGTATTAAAAAACAGATTGCCCCATCAATATATCGTAGGATTTTGCGCTGAGACCGATTCTGTCATTGAAAACGCCCGCAAAAAACTTATAAAAAAACCAGTAGATATGCTTGTCTGTAACAATGTAATGGAAAAAGGCGCAGGGTTTGGGACAGGCACTAACAAGGTTTTTATATTGTATTCTGACAAACAATTAAAAGCTCAGGATAAGGCTGAAGATAAAGGACTTAAAGAAAATACAGAAAAAGATATAGAAAAGTTAGGGCCTATGGAAAAGGAGAGGCTTTCTTTTGAGATACTTGCCCGTATTGGCCAGAGAGTTTTATGATAGACTATTTATTATATGGGCCGTGCTGGGCTCGAACCAGCGACTCTCTGCTTAAAAGGCAGATACTCTACCGACTGAGTTAACGGCCCGTTTTTATGGCTATGTATTTATATATGAAAAAGCTGTCTCCTCTGTTATCATAAGTTACTTTAATTGTCAAGGGTAGATAGAGGTTGCAGTAAGGGATAGAGGCTGTAACGGTTTTACCACAATAAGGCATGCAAGAGAAACAAAGAAAAGCGAATAGCGGGGATAGAGAATGCAGGACAGCGGACCGGACACGCCTTCTTACAAACCCCTCTGCAATATCTATCCCCTCTAAAGCCTCCTCTCCAGCCTCTAAAACCTCCCAAACCCTATTTATCCATTCATCAGATATTCATATAGGCTCTCCTTTTTTAAGCTGTTCCTCACTGCAAGAAAGACACTATAATGCCCTTAAAAGTGCCCCATATACTGCTTTAAGAAGATTGATTAATAAGGCAATAGACCTTGAGGCAAAGTTTATTCTTATTGCAGGCGATATATTTGACTGCGGGAATATTAGCCTTTCATCAAAGACCTTATTCTTACAAGAGATAGAAAGGCTTGACGCCAATGGGATAAGCTGCCTTATAGTCTTTGGAAACCATGACCCTGAAGGAGATAATAGGGAGAACTTTATCTCATCTCTTCCAAGTAATTGCTATGTGTTTGGGCATAATGAACCAGAGACTGTTGAGCCATATAAGGGCGTTAAGGTCATAGGCATAAGCTATAAGGGCAGGGAAGAGTTTAGAGACCTTGCAAAAGAGATAAGCAAGACCGCTATATCATCTCAATCAAAAGGGACAAAAGATTTTCTGATCGGGCTCTTACATACAAACTGCGACGGGCTTGGCGGCAATAAGAATTATGCCAGAACAACCCTGGCCTTTCTTAAAGATACCCCTATAGATTACTGGGCAATCGGCCATGTCCATAAGCATATTATTCTTAATGAATCCGAGCCACTTATCGCATATTCAGGTATGCCGCAGGGAAGAGACTTTCAAGAAACTGGCCCGAGGGGGGCATTAATGGCAGCTATCAACGGCGATAATCGCCTTGACAGCGTCAAATTCTTTATAACAAGCCCGGTTATATGGCTTGATTTTGATATTAATATAGGGGCAAGGGATAAAGAAGGGCTTAGTGAAGAAAATATAAGGGATATAGTAATTAAAGAGATAAAAAGGGTGTCCTTGTCTTATAAGAAGCCAGAAATCACGCATATAATGTTGAGGCTCAATCTTAAAGGGCAATCACGATTAAAACGTATTAATTATATAGAAGATTTTCTCTTTGATTTAAGGGAATCGTTAAACTATATGCTATCCAGCCTATCTCCAATATGCTACCTTATTGAGATAATTGATAATACATATATCCCTATTGACCATGAAGAGATATTAAAAAGAGATGACATTATTGGGACTATATATAGGGTTGCTGAGGGGCTTTTAAAGGACGGAAAAGACCGTAAAGACCTTTTTAATGCCCTTGAACCAATCTTAAAACGCAAAGAGACATCTTACATCATAAAAGAGCTTATAGATAATGAGGGAGATACCCTTATAAAAGAGGCAAGAGAATTTTTGTTTGAGCTTTTAGAGTAACTGTTCAATATTTATTAATATCCAATAATGAATCTTAATAACTGGCATATAAAGGATATAAACATTGCAAAATACTATGAACTTGAGAATGTTTCATTAAGCAACCTATCTCCTTCTTTTAATCTCATTATCGGCAAAAATGAGGCAGGCAAAAGCACTATTCTTGATTTTATAAGGGGTGTGTTGACTGGTTATGAAAGACGGCGTCCCAATTCATGGGGCGGACGCCTTTATGTTATTCACAGGTCATTAGGGGATATTATAATTGAGAGGATGGGAGGCGGGAAGGGGGGGAAATTAAAGATATTAAGGACATCTGGTGAGAGCAAGGGGCTTGAGCACAATGCCTTAACGCTTATAACTGGCGGGATTGGCAGGGTGTTTTTTGAAAATTGCATTGCATTTTCACTTAATGAATTACAAAATTACGCATCTTTTACACAGAAAGAGGTGCATGACGCCCTTTTTGCAGTATCAGGCGGACTTGACCCGCAAAGGTTAAAAAATGCCCGCTCAGTTATTGAAAAAGGGGCTGACGCCCTCTTCAGGCCAAGGGGCAAGAAACCTGTTATAAATCAGTTGATTGCAACATTAAAGGCTGTAGAGCGGCATATAAGAGATAAAAAGGAAGAGGCAGAGGGCTCATTAGCGCTTACAACAAGACTCAAGGAGCTTCACAGTTCCATAGAGGACATAAAAGACAGGCAGAAAGTATTAATGGTTACCCTTCAAAGGCTTGAGGATATCCTTTCATTGTGGGATAAATGGCTTTTATATAAGGAGCTTAAGGCAGGGCTTAATAGCGTATTGGATAATAAGGCATGGATATTAAATATAGAAGACGATATTGAAAGGCGTTATGAGATAAGCTCTTCAAAGATTGAAGAGCTTTCTAAAATGAAGAAAGCCCTAAAAGACGAAGTCGCAGGGCTTGAAAGAGAGCTTGAAAATATTGATAACAGCCTTGTCATATTCACATCGTCAGATGACAGCCCACCCCCTGTCTTAATTGCTCTTTTAAGATTAATTAAAGAGTCTCAAGCTGTAAAAGATACCCTTTACGACCATGATAAGGCGTCTCAACTGCTGCTTGAGGGCATTTTAGAAATGGAAATTTCCATAAAGAAAGGCATAAAAGAAAAAAAAGCGCTCAAAGATGAGCTCTTATCTACAGATAAGGCATACAGTGAAATAAAGACGGAAATTGAAAGACTTATAATGGCAAAAAAATCCCTTGAGGCCGAAAAAAGCGAGATTGAGCGTAAGATATCCCTCTTTAATAAAGCGCAATATGAACAAAATGCTCAAGAAAAAAGGCTTATAAACATTGGAGCCATAGCAGGGGCATTAAGCGTTCTCACCTCTATTACAGGCTATTATATGAACTTTGATAATATGTTATCAAATGCCTTTTATGCGTTATTGATACTATTTGTTCTGGCATTAACAATATACCTCATAAGGGGTTATATGAGATTTAAAGGCAGTGAAGGAAACAATAATATTACGACTGATAATATGACAATAGAAGGGCTTAATAAGAGACTTCTATATGTATCGAACAAGATAACGGCAAATGATCTTAAAATAAACGAACATAAACAAAAATCTAAAGATATTCATAAAAAAATAGGGGAGATAAAGGATAAATTAAATGCTTTAGAGGCTAAAGATGATGATATAACTTATAAGCTAAGACAGATGGCTATATTGTGTAAATGTGATGAGACATCATCAAAAGATAGTCTTTCTTTATCCCTTCTTGGCATAATAAAGGAGAGAATATCGCAGGAAGGCAAACGATTATCCATAAAACATGAAATTCTCCAGAAATTGACGGCAAAAAAGGGGGCAATTCTTGATATAAGCCAGCGTATAGAAGGGCATAAAAAAGAGAAAGAGGGATTATTGAAGGCGCTATGCGTTGATAACGATGAAGAATTTTTTTCTATTATAGAAAAAAAGCAAATGGCAGAAAAATTATCTAAGGATATATCAGCGCTCTCATCCTCTCTTTCTTTAATTGGCGATGATTTTGAAAGGCAGCTAACTGTATATTCAAAAGATGAACTCTTAATTCAATTTACTGATATTAAAGAAAAAATTAAGAAAATCAACAAGCAGCACGATGCCCTTTTGAAGGAAGAGGGGGGCGTTCGTGAAAAATTCAACAAACTTATTGATGAAGATGGGCTTCATGCCCTTATGATTGAACGCGAGAGGTTAATAAATGATCTGAGGGAATCTATAAGGAGATGGGCGGTATTTAAGACGGCATCTTTCATACTAAATGACGCAAAGAAGCAGTATGAGTTAATGAGCCAGCCCATTGTCATAAGGGAAGGGAAAAATATATTTGAGCGGTTAACCCAGTCAAGATATAGAGATATATATTATGATATTGAAAATATGGTGATTAAGGCAGTTGATAAGGCCAATAAGATAAAAGAGGCAGAGGAGCTTAGCAGGGGCGCAAGAGAGCAGCTTTTTCTTGCCCTCCGCCTTGGCTATTTAAAGGCAACTTTTCCCTATCTTCCTATTATTATGGATGATATATTAGTAAATTTTGATAATTATCGCCTTAAGGCCGCTGTTAATGCCCTTTTAGAGATTTCTCAAAAGAGGCAGATAATATTCTTTTCGTGTCACGAGGAATATAAGGATATATTTTTAAGCGAGGGTGATGCCAATGAAATATGCTGTAAAATCTTATGAGAAAAAAGGCGGAGTATCTCGCGGCCCGCTTGCCGTATGCCTTTTAAGCGGCGGCGTTGACAGCCTTGTAACCGCTGCCATAGCTATAGAAGATGGTTTAGAGCCTGCCTTTTTGCATATAAATTACGGACAGAGGACAGAGGCAAGGGAGCTAAGGGCATTTAATGATATATGCGACTTTTATAATTCAGATAAAAGGCTTATCGTAGATTTAGGTTATTTCAAGAAGATAGGCGGCTCTGCGCTGACTGACAGCTCTATTGCTATCCCAAAAGATACTGTCTCAACAGATAATATTCCCGTAACCTATGTGCCCTTCAGAAACGCCCACATGCTCTCAGTAGCGGTATCATGGGCCGAGGTTATAGGGGCATTCCAAATATATATAGGGGCTACTCAAGTAGATTTTTCAGGATATCCTGATTGCAGGCGCGAGTTTTTTGATGCTATGGAGAACGCGATAAGGGAAGGCACAAGGCCCGAGACCAATATCAAGATAGTTACTCCAATTATAAATATGACCAAGTCAGAGGTAGTAAAGAAAGGGCTTATGTTAAATGCGCCTTTTGAGTTAAGCTGGTCATGTTACGAGAGAGAAGATAGGGCATGTGGAAGGTGTGAGTCCTGTCTTTTGAGATTAAAGGGCTTTTCAGAGGCAAATGCAATTGACCCAATAATGGAGAGGCCGTAGAGGTGTCCTTGCCGCATAAAAATATCCGCCCAACCTGCTCACGCTGTGATGCCAATGCCTATTGGTCAATAGAGAATCATCTCCATGAGTGAGGGATGCAACATATTAGGCAAGACGAAAAAATGACGTCAAACTCATGGCTTATTACATCGCAATTTTTTAAAACCGTCTTTATTTTGCGCATCATATAACGGATGTTCCACACCAATATTTACAAAAAATATTATAATCTTAAGTAGTTAATGTATATTTTATAATTTTTATAGTGAGCACTAAATAATGACGGGTTGTCAGTTAATTTATTGATAT
>JALWQB010000153.1 GCA_026994795.1 Deltaproteobacteria bacterium | reverse complement strand
AATGACTTTAACTCAATATTTCTATTTAAAAACGGATGAGTAGGGGCACGTTGCAACGTGCCCCTACCTGCTGAAAATTTTAGTTCCGGTCGATAGAAATACTGTTTAGGAATCGATCCACTATTCAGCTTATCTTAGTTCCGCTGGCTTGCTAAAAAGCATAAATGTGTAATAATAATGCCATGACAAATTTATGATACCGAGATTTAAACCCTCCGGCTTATAGCCGGCAGTCGTTTATCTGCTATTTTTACTGTGAAATTTTATTAAACAAGGAGGAACAATAAACAATGTGGAACAGGGTTGAGAGCGCAAACAGGGAGGAGCTTTCAAGGATTCAGTCAATAAGGCTTAAAGAGATGGCGGAACGGGTCTATAATTTAGTTCCATTTTACAGGCAAAAGTTTGATGAGCTTGGCATAGGCCCTGCCGACATAAGAGGGGTGGATGATTTAAAAAAACTCCCGTTTACAACAAAACAGGACCTAAGGGACAATTATCCATTTTCCCTCTTTGCCACCCCGTTGACGAGCGTGGTGAGGATACACTCTTCTTCAGGGACAACAGGAAAGCCTACTGTAGTGGGCTATACTGACTATGATATGGAGGTCTGGACTGAAGTTATGGCCCGCGGCCTCAAGATGGCGGATGCAGGGCCAAATGATGTAGTGCATAATGCCTATGGCTACGGACTTTTTACAGGCGGCCTCGGCTTTCACTATGGCGCTGAAAAGGTAGGCGCGGCAGTAGTGCCGTCAAGCGGGGGATTTACCAAAAGGCAACTGCTTCTTATGAAGGATTTTGGCGCAACCATCCTTTGCTGCACGCCATCATTTGCCCTTCACATGGCTGAGGTAGCTCAGGAAGAAGGTTATGACTTAAAGAAAGACTTTAAGTTAAGGGCGGGATTTTTTGGGGCAGAGCCTGCATCAAGGGGGCTTAGAGAGGCATTAAAGGAGGCATGGGGCATTGCATACCATGAGGCTTATGGCCTTTCTGAGATAATTGGCCCGGGCGTTGCTTCATCCTGCGCATACGGAAGGCTCCACATTAACGAAGACCATTTTATCCCAGAGGTCATTGACCCTGAGACCTTAGAGGTTCTTCCGTATGGAGAAGAAGGTGAGCTTGTATTTACCACTATTACAAAACAGGCCCTTCCAATTGTAAGATACAGGACAAAAGACATTACTGCCCTGCATCCCGAGCCATGCAAGTGCGGTCGCACTCTTATTGTAATGGATTCGGTAAAGGGACGCTCTGATGACATGCTGATTGTAAATGGCGTCAATGTCTTTCCATCGCAGGTGGAGCATGTCCTTACCAAAGTTGAAGGCACAACTCCTAACTATGTGATAATTGTGGAGAAAAAGGGAGTTCTTGATAAACTTGAGGTATGGGTTGAAGTGGATGCTGAGACATTCTCAGGAGGTATAGGCGCAATAGAGGCCCTTAAGACAAGGCTTCAAAATGAAATGTTAAATGAGCTTTATATAAACGCAAAGGTAAAGATTGTTGAGCCAAAGACATTGGAGCGCAGCATGGGAAAGGCTCAGAGGATTATAGATAAGCGGCCTGATATAAAATGATAAAGGAATATATTGATAATATAATTATAAGTTAAAGAAAGGAGCATAAGAATGAAGTCAAAATATGGTTTAAAACAGATTTCAATATTTCTTGAAAACAGGAAGGGGCGTCTTCTTGAGGTTACGGAGCGCCTTAAAGAGGCAGATATTAATATCAGGGCGCTTTCAATGGCGGAGTCCGCTGAATTTGGTATTCTCAGGCTTGTAGTGAACAACCCTGAGAAGGCAAAGACTGTATTGTCTAAGGCGGGATTTACAATAAGTGAACAGACAGTATTTGCAGCAGAGGTAGATGATACCCCAGGAAGTTTTAATGATGTAGTTAAAATATTAACGGAAAGGGATATTAACATAGATTATACCTATGCATTTGTAGGGGATAGCAAAAAGGCTATTTTGATATTTAGCGTTAAGGAAGAGGCGGTTGAAGAGGCCATCAATGCGCTCTTGCAAAATGGCGCTAATTTAGTAGAGCCAGAATTTTTTTATGATTAATCATTTTAGGGACTATATTAGCCATGTATGCCTGTATAGAGCCGTAGCGGATAATAAAGGAAATACGGGAGGTATTGTTTGAAGATAGCCACATTTAATGCCAATTCCATAAGGGCGCGGATGGATATTATAAAAAAATGGTTATTGTCCAGTCAATGTGATGTGCTTTGCGTTCAGGAGACAAAGGTTCAGGATAAGGATTTTCCTGTAAGCGCATTTTCTGAGATAGGTTACAGGGCATATTTTAAGGGTCAAAAGTCCTATAATGGCGTTGCGATACTTGTTAAAGAGGGGGCTGATGTCTTAATAGAGGATGTAGGGTTTGGCCTTGGGGATGGTGAAGATAGCGAGGAGGATATGGCAAGGTCTATTAGCTGCAGGCTCTTTTTAAATAGCGGCTTAAACAGGCAAAAGGCAGGCTCTATCAGGCTTATCAATATATATGCGCCTCAGGGAAGAGAGGTCGGGAGTGAATACTTTGAAAAAAAGCTCAAGTGGTATGCAAGGTTATGCAAAAAGATAGATGCCATTATCGGAAATGGGAGAGGGGGAGATGCGAAAGACAATAGAGCAAAAAAGGATATTGAAGAGGTGCTTTTGACAGGTGATTTTAATATTGCCCCATCTTCAATAGATGTATATGCCCCAGAAAAGAAACTTGACCATGTCTGTTATCATGAAAGCGTGAGATTGGCATTTAAGAGGCTATTATCTATAGGGCTTTATGACCTTTTCAGGCGCTTTAATTCAGATGGCGGACAATATACCTTTTTTGATTACCGTCTTCGCGGCGCACTCAAAAGGGGGCTTGGCTGGAGGATAGACCACATGCTTGTATCCAAGGGGCTGCTTAAATATGCAACTGCCTGTTATATAGACATAGAGCCTCGTCTGTGGCAAAGGCCGTCCGACCATACATTTTTGGTTGGCATATTCAGTTATAATAAGGGGTTGGCATAATCGCAATTTAGATATATGTTGCCATCTAATTCTGTCAAGATACACAATAGAAATAGAAAAGAAGAGGGAATTTGCTTATGAATTGTATGGAAAACATGAATGCTTATAAGGAAACAGAAAGAGATGCTTGCGCTATAGTGGCAGTAGTTGACAAAAAGGGTAAGGCTACTCATGCCAATTTGATAAAGACCATAGATGCCTTAAAAAAGATGGGGCACAGGTCAGGGGATATAAATGGAGAGGGGGATGGATGCGGCATACTGACAGACATCCCTCGTGAGATATGGCGTGACCGCCTGAAAGATATTGGGCTTAATCCGCATATTGCCTATAGCCCGAGTTTTTTTGTAGGCCACTTTCTCATCACCTATAAGATGAAGGAAGAAGAGGATACAGTAAAAGACAAGATAAGGGGCGTGCTTGAAAAGAGCGGGGCAACAGTGCTTATTGCAAGGACAGGGGAGCAAAAACTTGATGAGCTTGGCCCAAGGGCAAGGAGTGAGGCCCCTGTATTTTTTCAGGTAGCAGGGCTTATTGATGAAAGAGACCAGAGGCTTGCCCAGAAGAGGCTCTTTGCCCTTCACATGGCAATAGAAAGGGAGCTTCCAGACCTTCATATAGCCTCATTAAGCACTGATTCCGTAGTTTATAAGTTAAGGGGAATGCCGCAGCTCCTTCCACGGGTATATCCTGAGATATTGGATGAGAGAAATAAGTCTTCAATAGCGCTTGGTCATAGCCGTTATTCCACCAATACCCTCCCCTTTGTTGAGAGGGCGCAGCCATTTTCCGTTCTCGGGCACAATGGGGAGATAAATACCATTGAAAGGCTCAGGAGCACAGGAAAGACAATGGGCATTGAGCCCGTGCCCGGCGGAAGCGATTCTCAGGACCTAAACCGTATTATAGAAGGGCTTATTAATATGTATGACTTTGACCCGTTAGAGGCGCTTGAGATGGTATTTCCAGCCATACACTCTGAGGTTGAGAAGTATCCTCAGAGGTTGCAGGTCGTATATGACTTTTTGCGCTGGTTCTTCCCGTGTTCTGCCCAGGGTCCTGCCGCTGTTGTAGCGCGCTTTGGCAATGTGTGCATGGGAACAGTTGACGCCCTTGGGCTCAGGCCACTATGGTTTATTGAGACAGACTATGATTATATGCTCTCTTCAGAAAAGGGCATTGTAGATATTGGAAGGGTATTAAATGACCCAAGGCCGCTTGCCCCAGGGGAGAAGATTGCAATTATCTCAACCCCGTGTGAAAAGGCTCAGGTGCTTGATTACCCTGCAATCCAAAAGAGGCTATTAGAGCTCTATTCTTCAAGACATGGCATTAAAGAGGCAATGAAGTTCTTTCATAAAGGCATCCCCTCTACCCCCTCTACAACCTCTACCC
>JALWQB010000152.1 GCA_026994795.1 Deltaproteobacteria bacterium | reverse complement strand
CCTTAAAGATGTTTTTCGCCCGGGGCATGGAGATATTACCTACCTTAAAAAATACGGCATAAGGGACCATAGGGGCGGAGGCAGGGCATCAGGAAGGGAGACCGCTGCCCGTGTTGCAGCAGGGGCGGTTGCAAAGGCGCTTCTTGATGACTATGGCATTGAGGTCTTTGCCTATACTGTAGCCCTTGCGGGCATAGAGGTAAAAAATCGTGATTATGAGGCGATAGAAGACAATTATTTCCGTTGCCCTGATAACTCGGCAGCGGTCCAGATGGAAGAGGCGGTCAAAGAGATAAGGGCAAAGGGTGATACTGTCGGGGGGATTGTGGAGGTAAGGTGCGTCAATTGCCCGATGGGGTTAGGAGACCCTGTATTTGATAAGCTTGATGCAGACCTTTCAAAGGCTCTCATGTCAATTGGCGCAGTAAAGGGCGTAGAGATTGGCTCAGGGTTTAATGCGCCATTTTTAAGGGGCTCACAGAACAATGACCCGATCTCGCCAGAAGGGTTTTTGTCTAATAATGCAGGCGGGATACTTGCAGGCATATCAAATGGCGATGAAATTATAGCAAGATGCGCCATAAAGCCTATACCGTCTATAGCCATTGAGCAGGATACTATTGACGCTGATGGCAATCCCTGCAAGCTAAAGATTGGGGGAAGGCATGACATCTGCGCCATTCCAAGGATAGTGCCTGTATGTGAGGCAATGGCAAGGCTTGTTATTGCTGACCACCTGTTAAGGCAAATATCCATATCAAGCGGTTATATTCATGGATAAATGAGAATAAATATCTACATATTAGACATTATTGGCTATTATTAGTTATTATAGATTATTATCAGTTAATATTAGGTAATTTTATGAAAAATATCCATAATAATAAAATAGGCATAATAGGCGGCAAGGGGAAGATGGGCTCATGGTTTAATAAGCTCTTTAAGGCTGAGGGGTTTGAGACCATCGTCTCTGACATATCCACTGAGCTTACGCCCATTGATGTCGCAAAGATGGCTGATGTGGTTATTGTCTCTGTCCCAATGGGCGTTTTTCCATCAGTGATAAAAGAGATAGGCCCATATCTTAACGAAGATAAATTTTTAACAGACCTGTGCTCTCTAAAGGAAAGGGAGCTATTGTGCATGATGCAGCATACACGGTGCTCAGTATGCGGCACGCACCCATTATTTGGCCCGCTTGAAGACGCCATAAAGGGAAGACGCCTTGCGCTTTGCCCCGGAAGGGGGGATAATTGGTTTGACTGGTGGGAGAGGCTGCTTACATCTCTTGGCGCAAAGACATTCACTGTAACTGCAAAGGAGCACGATACTGTAATGGCATGGGTTCAGGCGCTAAACCACTTTATACTGTTGAGCCTTGGCATGAGCCTTGAGAAAAATCTCAATGATTCCGTCTTAAAAAAAGACATACTCTTTGGCCTTGCTACGCCGAGCTTTGAAAGGCAGATGAAGATTGTAGAGAGGCTTATGTTTCAAGACCCAGAGCTTTACGCCACTATACAGTTTTCAAACCCCCATACAATGGAGGCGATAGAGGGGTTTATGAAGAATGCTAAGGAGCTTTTTTCTATATTACAAAACAGGGATAAAGGCTCTTTTATAGATATATTTAAGAGGGTTCAGGAGTTTGGAAAAAAGGAAAGAGGGCTTTTATAAGACTTCAAAAGACGGCATTATCCTGTTTGTCCACTGTAGGCCAAACGCAAAAAAGACCTGTTTTGATGGAATGTATGGGGATAATGCCCTAAAGCTATCTCTCAAGGCGCCGCCTGTAGATAACAAGGCAAACAAGGAGGCAATAAGCTATATTGCTGGGGTCTTGGGGATTTCTAAGGGCGATGTCATGCTCAAGGCAGGAAGGTCAGCCAGAAAAAAGAGCTTTTTAATAAGGGGAATTACAATAGATGAGCTTTTAGCCTCAATAAATAAAACGGGCTTAAAGGGGATATGCCGCTTATCCCCACCAGCCTATGAGGAGTAAGGGCAACTATGCCAGTATATGTATGGAAGGGGATAGATTCAGGCGGTAAGAAACAAAGAGGAGAGCTTGAGGCAAAAGACGAGACTGCTGCTCAGGCAATCTTGAGACGCCAGAGGATACGGGTTGTATCTATAAAAAAGAAGTGGAAAGACCCGCTTGAAGACATAGCCTTTTTTCAGCCGAAGGTAAAGACAAAGGATATAGTCGTATTCACGAGGCAGCTTTCAACCATGATAGATGCAGGGCTTCCCCTTATCCAGGGGCTTGACGCCCTATCAGGCCAGCAAGAGAAGATCAGCTTTAAAAAAGTGCTTACTGAGATAAAACAGGATGTTGAAAGCGGCTCAACCTTTGCTGATGCCCTTAAAAAGCACCCCAAGCTGTTTGACAGGCTCTACTGTAATATGGTGCAGGCAGGAGAGCTTGGCGGCATCTTGGATGATGTGATGGCAAGGCTTGCCGCCTATATGGAAAAGGCAGAGGGGCTTAAGAGAAAGGTCAAGGGCGCAATGATGTATCCTGCCATTGTGCTTGCCATTGCAGGCATTGTGCTTGCCATTATCCTCATATTTGTTATACCTGTTTTTCAAAAGATGTTTGCAGAATCTGGAAGCGAGCTCCCTGCCCCTACTCAGATGGTAATAGACCTCAGTGAGTTTATGAAGGCCTATATACTCCATATTATTGGGGGGTTAGGAGGGACATTTACCCTGTTAAAAAAATTGCACCAAACAGATTGGGGGGCGAGAATAATGGATAGATGGTTTCTTAAGCTCCCAATCTTTGGGCCGCTCCTTAAGAAGGTCGCTGTTGCAAAATTTACGAGGACACTTGGAACGCTCCTCCATAGCGGCGTCCCGATAATAGATGCCCTTAATGTAGCAGCAGGCACTGCTGGAAACAAGGTAGTTGAAGAGGCGATATACAATGTAAGGGCAAGCATTAGCGAGGGAAAGACCATTGCGCAGCCCCTCTTAGATAGCGGCGTATTTCCCAACATGGTCATTCAGATGATCTCAGTTGGCGAGACCACAGGGGCACTGGATGAGATGCTCAATAAGATAGCTGACTTTTATGATGATGAGGTAGATGCGGCAGTTGAGGCGCTTACAAGCGCTATTGAACCAATCATGATAGTATTCTTAGGAGGCACAATAGGCTCAATCATCATTGCAATGTATCTGCCTATCTTTAAGATGGCAAGCGCAATAGGGGGATAGAATCCTCAGTAAGTTATCAAATGGATCAATTTCTATAACCATGAGAAAAGTCCTTTGAGTAGAGTCTTGATGAACCTTTAATTTGAGATAGATTGCAAAGGCTTGGCCCGATTATTATTACAGCGTGCCTTGTTATGCCCGCATTTTTTACCTTTTGAGCGATATCTCTTAGCGTGCCCTCAATAATCTTTTCATCAGGCCATCCAAGCCTGTAACCAACAACTATTCTGGCATCTATGCCATAGGCATCTGAAAGTTTTGAGGCAATATTGTCAATATCATTTATGCTCAAATAGATTGCCATGCTCGCCCCGATAGAAGAAAGCCTTTTAATGGATTCGGTCTCAGGTACAGGTGTCCTTCCCTTTGCCCTTGTAATTATGAGGGTCTGGGTGGCTTCAGGCACTGTAAATTCCCTCTTTATCCTTGCAGCGCACAAAAACGCAGCGGTCACGCCGGGGACAATCTCATAGGGTATGTTAAGCGTGTCAAGCTCCCTTAATTGCTCATTTATCGCCCCATAAAGAGAAGGGTCTCCAGTATGAAGCCTTACAACAAGCCTTTGCCCTTCCCAGTTTGTCTTTATGGAGGATATAATCTCTTCAAGGGTCATTGAAGAAGAATCAATCAATATCGCCTCTTCTTTACACCACAAAAGCATCTTTTGGGGTACAAGAGAGCCTGCATATATGACAACATCAGCTTCTTCTAATAGTCTCTTGCCCTTTAGGGTTATAAGCTCAGGGTCCCCTGGCCCTGCGCCAACAAAATATACCTTTTTATTCAAACTGCCCTCCATAAAATTCTCATATAGCGTTATCAATATTTTCTTCTTGCAGTAAGCATTATGGCTATGGCTGCAATATATTTATAGCGAGTTTTTTATTGCAATTTTTATAAGTTACTATCTGCATAATTAACACCCTAACAGACTGATAATTTTTTCTCTTATCTCATGCTTTTTTAATGACCAGTCTGGAGCGATTAAATCCGCCTTAGGCGGGTCGGCCTGTAGCCTGTGTATAACAGCGCCATTTTTAAGGCGTTTAATCCCCTCGCTGACCATATTACAATAATCTTCCATTGACAGGATAGCAATCTTTTTATTTCTATACATATTACTTATAGGGGTATTTTTTAAGATGTAAAGCTGATGGAATTTAACGCCATCAATGTCTATTCGCCTCAAAAAGTCTATGGTATTGAGCATATCATGCTTAGTCTCGCTGGGCAGGCCAAAAATTATATGGGCGCATATATGTATGTTTTTATCCCACCTCCTTATCATGGATACGGCCTCTTCAAATGCCCTTACTGTATGCCCCCTATTTATAAGCCTTAACGTCTTATCATTGGCGCTCTGCAGCCCAAGCTCAATTGCGACAAACCTGTGAGAAGAGGCCATTTTTATGGTGTGCAATACATCTTGATTTATGCAGTCAGGCCTTGTGCCTATAAACAGCCCTACCACCTTATCGTTTATAATCGCTTCCTTATAAAGGGCGTAAAGATAGGCGGGATCTCCATAGGTATTTGAGAAAGATTGAAAATAGGCTATATATTTCCTTGCCTTATATCTTTTTTGCGCCCATGCCATCCCCTCTTTCATCTGCTGAAATATTGAGATATTTTTTAAGACAAGGCTTCCTGTGCCAGAGCCAAGGCCGTTACAGTATATGCAGCCGCCTCTGCCTGTCTTTTTATCTCTATTGGGGCAGCTAAGGCCGGCATCCAGCGGGATTTTCTGCACCCTCTCTCCGAATTTTTCTCTCAAAAACTGATTAAGCGCAAGAAATGGCATTTTTTTCATTAATTAATCATCTCCTGTCTTATGCCACTGCTTTAAAAATATTATTGCCTCATCCCTGCTGCTTATCTTATTCTCGCACAATGCCTCTTCAACGGCCTCAATGGCCCTGCCGACAGCAGGCCCTTGTGGTATGTTAAGTATCTTCATAACATCATTTCCTGTTAAAAGCCTCTTTTTTTTCCTTATTGGCCTCAATGTCTCAATCCAGAAGGCATATATCTTTTCAAATAATATGTCCATTTTTTCCTCAAGGTCATCAGGCCTCAAAGGGCCTTTTCCTGCCATTGTATCTGCCATTGCAAGGAGAAAAAGGCCAATAAAGTCCCCTTTTGCGCTGTTTATAAACTTTCTCATCGCCTTTACAGATGGCCCGCCCTTTTTTTGAAGGTCATTTAAGAGGTGAAATGGCCTCATGTGCAATGAGACAAACCCTACAGTCTTTTCCTGTATGGCATTTGGATAACGAAGCCTCTTAAGCATATTTCTTACAAGCCGTGCCCCTGTCTTATCATGGTTATAAAAGGTGGCTCTCCCTGCCTTTTGACCCTTTACAAGGGGTTTGCCTATATCATGAAAGAGGGATGACAGCTTTATCGCCTCCTTATTGACAGGATTAGACAAGAGCCATCGGGCTATTATATCTATATTATGGGGTCTAAACGGGGTGGCCTCCCTGTTTATAATTAACTCCGCCATACATAGACACTCTAACAGGTGCTCATATACATCTAAATGGTGAAAGCCTGGCTGGGTTACCCCCTTTGCTATCTCCATCTCAGGAAACAGGATGGTGAGCAGCCCTATGTCATCCATCTGCCTTATGGTATCGCCAGCGCTGTCTGACCGCATAAGAATAGAGAGTTCAGTAAATATCCTTTCAGGGGCAACCCTTTCTAATGCCCCTTTACCTGATATTAGCCTTCTTATGGCCTCTTTAGTGTCTGCCTCAATCTCAAATCCAAGACATGCCATAAACCTGAATGCCCTTATTATCCTCAATGGGTCGTCATAGAATGACCTTGGGCTGCAATGTCTTATCATCTTTCCCATTATGTCATTAATACCGCCTGTAGGGTCAATTAATGCGCTGACATATTGCCCTGCATCCTTATCCATAAAGTCTTTTAAGGGCATCGCAACGGCATTTATGGTAAAATCCCTTTTTATAAGGTCTTTATCTATTGTCTTCGCACCATCCCTTAGAGCGGAAATATCTATGTATTGAATAGAATAATTATTTGTATCATTTTCATTCAGGGTATTTTTTACTACAATCCGTATTATATCTCTATAATCATCTAATATAACTACAGGGAGCTTAAAACGAGTAGAAAGCTCTCTTGTAATGTCTGCTGCATCTTTTGTAACTGTTATATCTATGTCAGAAAACCGCCTTTTTAAAACGACATCCCTTACGGCGCCGCCGCATACATAGGCGTCAGCGCCCCTTGAATCAGCTATGGCATACAGGGCATTGAGGATAGAGAGGACATAGTCTGGAAGGTATGCGCTTACGGCGCTTTGTTTTATTGGTGTTGTCATAGTCAGTTACCTCGTTTTTTTCTGGGGCATTTTATAATTGGGCATAATTTGTCATTGGAATTATGACGTTAATAATATAATATCCTATACTGTTTTTTCCAATCTTGTGTATTAGGTGTTATATATGAATGATATAAACATAAATTATTATCCTGTATTTTTAAATGTCAAAGACAGGTTGGTTGTTGTGATTGGAGGTGGCAGGGTAGCTATGAGAAAGGTCTCTTCCCTTGTTGAGGCAGGGGCGAGGTGCAGGGTTGTGAGCCCAGTTATTGACGAGGGGTTAGAGGGACTTAAGGCAAATGGTCTTATAGAGCATATAGAGGCAAGATTCAGTGAAGGGCATATAGAAGGGGCATGGCTTGTGATTGCTGCAACTGACGATGTAGAGGTTCAGGATAAGGTATTCAGGGCATGTGAGGCGAGAGGTATATTTTGCAATGTGGTAGATGTGCCTCAAAGGTGTTCTTTTATAGTGCCTTCTGTCTTAAAGAGGGGGGCATTTAAGCTGGCTATCTCTACAAGCGGCCTTGGGCCAGGGCTTTCAAGGGCAGTGAGGCTTGAGCTTGAAGGGCAGTTTCCAGAGGAGTTTTCAAGGTATGTTGACTGCATTGGAAGATTAAGAAGGCTTATTATAGATACAATAAGGGATGAAAAAGATAGGCGGGACAGGCTTACTAAGCTCTTTGACCTTAGTATGAGCAGGTATTTTATTAAAGGCGATATTGAGACCCTTAGACAATGGGCGTTAACAATAGGCGGACAAAGGGCAGTTTCTATACTGGAGGCATGTTATGGGAAGCCTGTATAATATGGATAGATTTTTATTTGCCATTTCCTTTATCATCTATGGCGTAAGCTCTGTAGGTTTTTTTATAAATATGCTCACCATGAGAAAGGATGCAAAGGAATGGGCATTAAGGGCCATTATAGCTGCGACCTTCTTTCATGGGGCATCAATTATTCTGAGGGCAGTAAAGGGGGGATATGCCCCTTTTGTAGGTCTTGAAGAGACACTGTCTTTTATGGCCTTTTGCCTTGCCTGCCTATATGTTTTCCTTGAGCTTAGGTATGAATTAAAGTCAATAGGCTGTTTTGTATGCCCAATTATACTTATTGCCATGACAGGCGCATATATAGTGCCCTCATCCGTCTCACCGCTTCCGCCTGCGCTTCAGAGCCTGTGGCTCCCTGTCCATGCCTCTATCTGTCTCATGTCCTATGCGGTATTCGCGCTGGCATTCTCTATATCTCTCATGTATATCTTGCAGGAAAGGCAGATAAAGACAAAAAGGCTGGGAGGGCTCTTTAAGAGGCTGCCGTCCCTTGATGCCCTTGATGCAATAAATGAAAGGTGTTTAAAGATAGGCTTTCCACTGCTTACAGTTGGCATAATTACCGGGTCCATCTGGGCTGAGGAGGCGTGGGGGCGCTACTGGGGCTGGGACCCCAAAGAGACATGGTCATTAATTACATGGCTATGGTATGCTGCAATCCTGCATCAGAGGCTTACTGTTGGATGGCGCGGACGGCGTGCCGCCATAATGACTATAATAGGCTTTTTAACTCTTATATTTACGTTTTTGGGCGTAAACTTTCTTCTTCATGGAGAGCACAGTTATGCCTCAACGATTGGATAGGGAATAACGCCTATATAATTTATGATAAGAGATTATAAATAGTATGAACAGGGAACTTGGAGAGACGAGACAGACAATACAGGGCGCACGGGATGAGATTGGCCTTATTGGGGTCAATCACAAGATAGCGCCTGTAGAGCTTAGAGAGCCTCTTTCCCTTAAGCATATTAATAAAGAGCCATTGAGCATTTTAAGCAAGGTTGATGGGGTAAGGGAGATTATGTTCCTTTCAACATGCAACAGGGCGGAAATATTGTTTACCTCCCCCTGTATAAAAGAGACATTGCCTGTTTTAAGGTCAAGGTGGTGCAATGAGGCCAAGGTTGAGCCAAATGAGACAATGGACAGTTTTTATGAATATATAAATGATGAGGCAGTAAGACACCTTTTTCTTGTTGCCTCAAGCCTTGATTCAATGATTGTTGGCGAGCCTCAGATTTTAGGGCAGTTAAAAGATGCTTATAAACAGGCATCTTCTGAGAAATATACGGGAATTATCCTTAATAGGCTGCTTCATAAGGCATTTTCTGTTGCAAAACGCGTGAGGACCGAGACAAAGATTGCTTCACAAGCGGTCTCAATAAGCTATGCCGCTGTAGAGCTTGCCAAGAAGATATTTGGCGATCTCCATGACAAAGCTGCCATGCTCATAGGAGCAGGCGAGATGGCAGAGCTTTCTGCCCGGTACCTTATAGATAATAAGATTAAGAGGCTTATTGTAGTAAATCGGACGCTTGAAAGGGCAGTTGAGCTTGCAAGGGAGCTTGGCGGTGAGGCACGGGGTCTTGACGAGATAGAAGATGCCCTTATTGAGGCGGATATTGTCATAAGCTCAACAGGAGCGCCCAATCTTGTGCTCACGAAGGATGGAGTAAGGCGCTCTATGAGACCAAGACGACACAGGCTGCTATTTATGATAGATATAGCTGTCCCAAGGGATATTGACCCTGATGTCAATAACATAGAAAATGTATATTTATATGATATTGATGACCTTAAGGGCGTGGTTGATGAAAACCTGAAAGAGAGGACAAAAGAGGCAAAGAAGGCCGAGAGGATGGTTGAAGAAGAGGTAATCAAGTTCTCTCTCTGGCTCAATACATTAGACATCCTGCCAATTATACAGTTAATACAGAAAAAAGGGGAGGCAATCAGGCAAAAAGAGATGGAAAGGAGCAGAAAGAAGCTCTCAGGCCTTACAGACACTCAACTTAAGGCAATAGATGTGCTTACTTTATCTATTGTTCAAAAGATACTCAACGACCCTATAGTGTGCCTCAGAAAAAATTGTCTTGATGAAGATCTGAAATCGGTCTTGGTTGATGCGGCGTCTATGCTGTTTAATCTTGAACAAGGGCCAACATCATCTGAATGCCATTCTTGATTGATGCGGCGTCTATGCCACCTAAATCCTGACTCAGCAACAGGATTTTTTTGAATATTGTGAGATAAATATCATCTTATTTAGATGAAAAGAGGCACTAAGACGATAAAGGCGCTTATAATACGGCCAAGCTCCATTGGCGATATAGTAATGGCATCTCCTGTATTAAAGGCAATGACTGAGGCGCAGGAGTGTTATGAGATACATTGGCTGATATACCCAGGCTTTTCCTGTCTTTTAAGGCATAATCCTTATGTGAACAGGCTTATATTGTGGGATAAAGACAAATGGAAATCCCTTATAAAAAATATGAGAATTATCTCGCTTTTTAGAGAGATATTATACCTTAAACGCCTCTTAAGGGCGCAAAACTACGATATTTGCCTTGATATGCAGGGGCTTTTTAGAAGCAGGTTTCTTGCCTTTCTATCTGGGGCAAAGAGGCGTATAGGTTTCGCTTCAAAGGAGCCTGGCAGTTTTTTTATGACAAAATTAATACCCAAAGGCGCTCAATCTCACGTTATAAGTTCTGAATATATATTTATGATGGAGTATCTTGGTATAAATGTAAATGACCCCCTTCCATTTATTGTTATACCGCCTGACGTAATGAATAAGGCAAAGGCCATATTGCAAAAGGTCTTAGGCGAAAATGCCGGCGCCAAAACCTATGCCCCTCCCTCGACGCCTTTAGAGCAGCCGCATGGCAAACTGTCTGCCTATCCATCTGACATGGATAAATTACCCCCTTTTGCCTCAATATGCCCATTTACTACAAGGCCGCAAAAGCACTGGTTTTCAGATGAGTGGCTCAGGCTATGCGAACTGTTATGGAAGGAACTGGGGTTTGTCTCTATAATAATGGGAGGCCCAAAAGACAGGGAAAAGGCAGAGATGATGGCGCATGGCAGAGAGGGATATATTGTTCCTATGGCAGGCCAATCAACTCTTATGATGTCTGCCTCTATCCTGTCCTTTTCTGATGTCATTATAGGCGTTGATACAGGGCTTACCCACATGGGCACTGCCCTTAAGCGCCCTACTGTGGCTCTCTTTGGGGCAACAAGGCCATATCTTAATGCTAATTGCAGGACAACACGCGTTCTCTATTCAGGGCGTAAATGCTCGCCGTGCAGGCGGAGCCCAACCTGCGACAATAAATTTGACTGTATGAAAGATATATCTGTTGAACAGACGATGGATGCAGTTAAAAAAGTTATTTATAGCTAAAAATATTTATGGGATGTTAATTGGGGGCTAAACCTTTTTGGATTGTATATGCACATACTGGGATAGTGGCATAGTGGTGAATGGCAGGAGCCAATCACCACCACCCACTAATCTTTGATAAATAATTACCACCAGCTAACTGTCTGGTCGGCGTCAAATATCATTTGCACTAATATGTCATAATTGGGATCGCCGTCATACAGCTTAAACTCTGCTGCCTCCCGGTCCCTGCTTAATATTTCCACTAATTTCTTTACCTCTTCAGATGGGTCTGAACGGTAAACGTGCAAAATTTTCATTTTTTCATCACTCATAATAAACCTCCCTTATTCCTCTGCGCATGCAGGGGGTGGTGTCTTGCTCTGTTTGGGAAGCCCGTAAGGAATAATATAATCAGCTTCCCTCATCTTCTCTCCCAACTCTTCAAGAGTAATGGGGGTAAGCTCTACGCCCTCAGGGGCATCCGCGCCGCAGGTAAAGACATCGCCCTCCATATCTTTTATCCATTCAATATTCTCTTTCACATATTCAGAGAAACGCGGAAACTCCCCATTCATTATAATTGCATATGAAAAGTGATTTTCAACAGCAAGCCCTAAGGTTGAGCGTATCCCGTCACCTGAATACATCCTGTTTGGCAAAAGGATAAATATCTTTTTGGATTCCATTACAACCTCCTATAATACCAAATACTTGGCGCACTCATCTATTACGGCGCCATGGTACGCCTGCGTCCTCATCTGCCTTGGAACAAGGCCCTTCGGGACATCTTTTTCCACATCATACCCCTCGCATGTATAGCTGTCAGCGCATATTGCAAGGTCTTCAACCTCGCACATATTTGCAAGTTTTACAAAATCAGGGTGCTTTGTAAGGTGTACAGACTTAAAGGTAAAAAACACCATTACTTTCTTCCCAGCCCTTACAGCCGCGCTCGCAACCCCAAGCACATGCCTCATGTTCTGCGGAGAGGTAACAAATATACCCAGCTTGTTTTGATCCTGAGCCATTCTAATAACCTCCTATTTCTTCTTTACATAAAACCTGATAAAGCCATCATCTTCCTTTTCGCCAAGATATTCATGCCCTGCCCTTGCACACCAGCCAGGGATGTCATTTCTTGAGCCCGGGTCAGTCCCAAGCACTTCAAGGATCTCTCCTGAATTGATTTTTTCAATCTCTTTTTTTGTCCTTAAAAGGGGCATTGGACAGCTCAAGCCCTTGGCATCCAATGTCCTTGCTACCTCAAGACCGTCTGGAGCTACTTTAATGTCACTCATGGTTCCTCCTTATGGTTTTTATATTTATTTTAATGAATTGTCCTCCCTTTAAATGGAAGGAGCTATCTTTATTGCCGTTAAAAATAGTAATTATAAATTAAACCTTACAGTTAAACACTGCGCATTTTTACATGCCTACTATAAACTTATTGCTGTCTTCATTCCAATCTACTATAAGATACCACAGGCCCATGATAATGGCTATTAAAATCAGCGTGCCTCCATAACCAAGCACATCTGGAAGATAGATATGCTTTCCAAGTTTGCTCCCTACATGCAATGCGCCTGTGCCCTCCATGTGCATTGCCTTAAACCACTTTGTCATTATTGCATTAGTAACGCCAAATACAGGGACTACAAGCCATAATTTCATCTGACCTTCTCCAACTCTCCATAGAGTCCCGCTTCCGCATCCGCCTGCGAACATTGCGCCAAGCCCGAACAAAAAGCCTCCAAGTATGCCTCCCCAGCCGAATGTGCCTCGCACATAATTTACAGGGTCAAGAACCCTCTGCGCCCCCTGAAGCGCCTGATCGCCTGCATCCACCACATCTTCAAGGGTATCCGCAAGGTCTTCATCGTCTATCTCATCTACCTCCACATCCTCTAACGCTGAGATAACAGTATTGCCAACAGCTACTGCCGGGCCCCTCTGAGGCACTGCATACTTTAATACGGCAGCGCCTATAGCCAGTATCAATATGCTCAGAGCGACTGATTTTGCCAGCGTGCAGTCTCCTGTCATGTGAGGCTCGCGAAATGCCTGAACCATGCACCACCTGCCCCTTTGCATTGAATAGCCAAGGGCAGCTGATATTAATAATATGCCTCCAAGGGAAGCGGCATAGGCGTCTTCTGAGCCTGAATACACCTTTGCCCCCCAAAAAAGCGCAATAATAGCTGCAATTCCCAATATTACCTTGAGGGCAAATGGCATATCTATATTCTTTCCGCCGCTTATGCCCCATGTTATATGCTCCATCTCCCAATATATATATTTAAGCCCGAGTATTACGCCAATAACAAGGCCGATCCACATAGTAAAGCCGTTTGCAGCAAGGTTTCCAATTGCGTTATACATGCCCCCTACATTACACCCGCCTGCAAACGCAGAGCCAACCCCCATAAGTATGCCTGCAATTACTGCCTTTACAAGCTCCCAGGGAGGGGGGAACTTAAACGAGAAGTCATTACCCAGACATGCGGAGACAAACGCCCCTGCGACAAACCCTATGCCTATGACTGAGCCTGAATTAAACAAAAATGCAGATGGCGCATGATCAAATACGCCAATGCCGTATAGTATCCATTCCCCCCAGTTCCTGATTGCGCCAACCGCCCCCCACGGCCTCCACCACGCCATTATCAAGATGCTAAAAAGGGCTATTAATACCCCTGTAACAGTGGCGTTCCATTCGGTCTGACAGAGAGTCTTATAAAGGTTTTTGGCCTTTTCAGAAAAAGTGCTCATTTATTTATCCTCCCTCTAAAACTTAGTTAATCTTCCCCTTGCGCAAAAGCCATTTATAAAATAGCTTAGGCATTCATCTTTAACCTTTTACCCTGTAGCAAAATTCATCTGTAGTGTCAAGACCTGAAATGAATATCTATTCATTTAAAAATCGCATTAGCGATAAATAATTAACATGGGTAATATTAGTTAATAGTTAAATGGAAATACTGTTGGCAAAAGGAGATAGAAATGATTTATAATAATCAAGTTTCTTGCTTGTTTAAAGGGCTATCCCGCATTATATTAAAATATCTTATTCTTATATTTGTCATATCTTTTACTTTATTTTTAACATCAAGAAGGATAGAGGCTATTGAGATGTCGCCTGGGTTAAATAAGACAAGATTTCCAAATGGCCTTTCAGCCATATTAAAGAAGAGCGCAAGGAGTCCTGTAGTCGCCATTCAAATATGGGTTAAGGCTGGAAGCTCCTATGAGAGCAGAGAAGAAGAGTGGGGCATCACTCACCTTATAGAGCACATGATATTTAAGGGCACGCCTACAAGGGGGCAGGAGGAGATAGCAGGCGCGATTGAGGCGGTAGGAGGCGCAATCAATGCCTATACATCATTAGATTATACAGTATATCACTGTGTTGTCCCCAAGCAATACTGGCGAAGCGCCCTGAGCATCCTTTCTGACGCCATACAACACGCAAAATTTGACCCGCAGGAGCTTGAGAGGGAAAAGAAGGTCGTCCTTGAAGAGATAAGGATGAGGGATGACCAGCCGCAGTCAAGGCTTTCAAGGCTTGTAATGAAAAACGCCTATGGCGAAGACCACCCATACGGCCATCCTGTAATAGGCTATCCCGACACAGTGGCTCAGTTTGTAAGAGATGACCTTAAAAGATATGTAAAAAGGCGCTATACGCCTGAAAACATGGCAGTAATAGTGGTGGGAGATGTGGATGGCGCTGAGCTTTTCCCGGCAATACAAGAAGAATTTAAGGCCTCAGGCAATGAAGAAAAGACGGTAACCGCCATCAGGTCTATTAATTCTTCCGAGCCCCCTCCTTCAGAGGCTGATTTATCAGCAGGAGAGGCTGAAGACATATCAAAAAGACTTCCCAGAGGCATTACCTTTAATATAGAGACAATGGATACGATGGAGGGCTATGTCTCTGTTGCATTCAGGGGCGCTCCGTCATTTTCTGATAATGACACTCCCTTTTATGACATACTTGGGGCATTGCTATCTTCTGGCGAGAGCTCAAGGCTTGTAAGGCAGTTGAGGAACCGCCTTGGCCTTGTCCATTCCATAGACGCATACGCATTTACCCCGCGTCTTTCAGGGCTTTTTGAGGTCAACATGGCAGTATCCCCGGAAAAGATTGAGCCCGCTCTCTCAAGGCTCTTTCAGGAGCTTTTCAGGCTGGTAAATGAGGGCGTCATCGACGATGAGCTTGAAAGGGCGAAGATAGCTGTTGAAAAAGATTTTGTATATGGGAGAGAGAGGATGGAAGGAGAGGCGAGAAAGCTTGGCGTATTTGAATTCCTTGCGGGCTCTCCTCAAAAGATTAATGACTATTTAGAAAAGGTTCGCAATGCAACTAAAGAGGATATAAGACGGGTTGCGGAAAAGATATTTCTTAATAAGGACATAACAGTGGCCATGGTGCTTCCCAGGGGGAATGAGGGGGTTATGTCAGGGGAGCAGCTATCAGTTCTCCTGCAAGAGACTGAGCTTGAGACGCTTGGCTTTTCCTCTAATATGGATATTGAAAGGGCAAGGATTGTTAGAAGGCTACAGCTTCCAAATGGGCTTACTGTGCTGGTAAAGGAGGTATCGGATGTGCCTACTGTGAGCATAAGGCTTGCCTTCCCCGGCGGGCTTCGCTATGAGACGCCGGACAATAACGGCGTCTTTCACTTCCTTGCCTCATGCTGGTCAAAAGGCACGGAATTTCATAGCGCTGAAGGGCTTGCCGAGTTAATAGATGGTATTGGCGGGGGCATTGGCGGTTTTTCAGGGAGAAATACCTTTGGTCTATCCGGACAATTTTTGAGCAAAAATCTTGAAAAAGGGCTTTCATTATTTACTGAAATCCTTACTACCCCCACTTTTCCGCAGGAAGAAGTGGAAAAACTGAGGCCAATTATCCTATCTCAGATAAGAAGGCAGGAAGATTACCTGCCTTCTGTTGCGATGAAGGCGTTTTCAAGGCTGCTCTTCTCCCCTCACCCCTACTCAATGGATACGCTTGGGACAAATGAAAATGTCAGGTCATTCAGTTCAAAAGACCTTAAAAAAATCTATAATAGCTATGCTATCCCGTCACGGGGGGTGCTGTCTATTGTTGGAGATGTTGATACTGACGCTTTAATATCTGCATTAGAAAACATGCTGGGCGCATGGCGAAGAGAGGGAAAGGAAATCCTCCCTGAGCTCCCCGCGCCAAAGCCGCTAATTCGCCCAAGGGTCTCTAACATTACCCGTGAAGACAAGGGACAAACTCACATAGCGCTTGGCTTTTATGGAAGCCCTATTGACGGACAGGACAGGTATGCTATGGAGGTAATAAGCGCCGTGCTCTCAGGCATGGGGGGAAGGCTCTTTCAGGCGCTGAGAGAGAAGGAGGCGCTTGCTTATCATACGACCTCTATCTTTACCCCCGGTCTTGACTATGGCTCTTTTGTCCTTTACATAGCCTGTTCCCCTGAAAAAAAGGAAAAGGCCCTAAAGGGGCTCTGGCGAGAGGTGTACAGGCTTATGTCCGAGCCAATATCTCAGGAAGAGATTGACAGGGCGAAAAAATGGCTCATAGGAAGGCATGAGATAGGTCTTCAGACAAATAGCTCACAGGCAATGGATATGGCTCTTAACGAGCTATATGGGCTTGGTTATAATTTTGACATCAAATATGTTCAGGCCATATCAAAGGTAACGCCGAAGATGTGCCTTGATACTGCCCGTAAATACCTGAGCCAAGACAGCTATGTCCTTATTACAGTTGGGCCATAAAAGGA
>JALWQB010000151.1 GCA_026994795.1 Deltaproteobacteria bacterium | reverse complement strand
TCTTACTATATTAATAGTCAGGAAAATTGCTTTGTAAAAAGCTACCCACGTCATTCCTCGAAAATTAAGCGGTGGATTTTGGGTGATTCCCTATAGTTGACATTAGAACGCCTTATGTGATAGAGTAGCTGTGCAGGTCATGGACAGAAACATAGTAGAATAGATAGTTAAAGAAGTCATAAAGGCAGAGGCACGCACAGTAGTGCTGGAGGCACAGTGGGATCATTTCTACGGGATAGTGAGACACGGGCTAAAGAATTTTCTCTGCTTGAGAGAGTCATAAGGGTTGAAGAGGAGCTAAGGTCGCTGAGAGAGTTGAGAACGCCTGATTTGAAGCCCATGAAAAACGCTTTTAAGTCATTCACAGCAAGAGAAATTGTACGCTTTGATGCCATGGACAAGCGATTTGAGGCTCTTCAGCGTGAAATGAATGTTAGCTTTGAAGCTGTGGACAAGCGTTTTGAGGCTGTTGAAAAACGGCTTAACTTTATGCAGTGGTTTATGGGCATAGGATTTACTTTTATTGTGGTTATTATGAGCCTCTTTAACTTTCTAAAATAAAAGCGGGTTGCCCCTCCCTTTTCAGGTAAAAAATACCTGTTAGTTCCACATCAGGATCTATTCCTCTGTTCAGCCTCTTGGGGCAGTTATACATTATAAGATGAAAGGAATTTTATGAAATAATGTATGATTACAAAAAGATACAAAAAGAGATTTATAAGAAGAAGTTTGATATCGTTATAGTTATCATAATATTAATAATTGCCTTTACTGTCCGTATTTCCTATCAGAATAATTCCATTGTAAGAAATCATATAATTTCTGATGCAAGGGAATACTTTTTGGGCGCTTATAATATGTGTTTTTTTAAGACCTACTCAACTTCTACGCCAAAATCTCCCCAAATGCCTCCAAAGCCAAATGCAGGAAGAACACCTGGATATTCTTTGTTTTTATTGCCTTTTTTATGCATTAACAAGACCATAAACGGATTTTTAGAAAACGTAATGTTTGCTCAGGCAATTTTGGGGACCCTTGTATCTGCCATTGGCTATCTTCAAGCAAGGCTTTTTCTGCCTCCTCTATGGGCGCTGGCAATAGGTATATTAACTGCCATAAGCCCCCACCTTGTTGCAATGGATGACTATCTCCTCACTGAAAGCCTATTTACCTTTGTTCTTATTCTATCTTTTTATCTTTTGTGTGTAGGGTGGAGGTTTAAAAAAAGGTCAGTCTTGTTTTTTAGCGGCATAGGATGGGGCTATGCCTTTTTGGTCAAGCCTCTGGCAATGCTTTTAGGCCCATTTGTGGCAACAGTATTGTTTATAGACCCTTTGAGATGGAAGTTACGTATAACTGTGGATACAATAAAAATGACCTGTATGTTTTTAATAGGCATGTCTCTTACTATTGCCCCATTCTTTATAAGAAATTATCTTGTATTAAACAAGATCTTTCCTGAATCAGGCAGGGGATGGGCAAGTATTGTGGATGGGACATATATAAATCTTACATATAAAAACCCAAGATTTTATGGTTATCCATATAAAGACGACCCGCTTAATCCCAAGATGCATAGAGACAAAGGTTTTTTCTTTAAGACCTTAAAAGAAAGGTTTTTTGAACGGCCTATTGATTATATTAAATGGTATTTGGGTGGCAAGATACTATGCGCTTGGCGTTGGGATGTGGTTACCGGACACCATGACGTCTATGTGTATCCTATGAGACGATTTGGGTTTCACTCAAATAAAATCCTATTTTTTATTCATTCCGCTATGAAGTTTATACACTGGCTTATATTTTGGATTGCGATATTATGTCCATTTATTCTTTTTGCGGCGTATAAGACAGGGAGATTACCTTTTATATCGCAAGAAGGTGTATATATAATGCCATATATCTTAATAATTATATATTTTTTTACTGTTGCTACTCTTATGTTCCCAATACCTCGTTACTTTATCCCTATAAGGCCGTATATCTATACGCTTTCTATAGTATCTTTATATTTTATGACCTCTATTATATTGAAAAATAGAGAGATTATTAAACAAGAGGCTTAAACCTAAATCTTAAATGCCGCATGGCAGAAGGTAGCAAAATAATTTAAATGAATAATGGGGTTAGGTAATATATTCTGCCGGCGTTTTATAAGGCGCATGAAATATTATATGTTGTGGTACTGTGAGGTTATATGTCTACAGAAAAAGAGGTAAAAGAGACCTTAAGGGTTTTTGATGCTGTCTTTAAAGAGATTGCAGGGGCAAGGTGTGCTGATTGCAAACTTTTTAAGAGGGGTGAAGGGGTTACGATGGGGCTTTATGCCATCCATATCCTGAAAGAGGAGTCCAATAAGGTTAGCGCAAATGATCTGCTTTCAAGGCTTTCTGAATACAATGTGTTTTTCCCTGATTTATTTAAACAATCCCTTGTGCTGTTAAAAAATTTTGGGCTCATAGAAATAGATAATAATGGCATAATAGTAGGGACATCTTCTTTAGTTAATGAGATTAAAGCGATAAATACCAGTCTAAAGGGGCTTAATTTTGATTTTCTTATGATTTTTATAATGCAATTAATAGATGAAGTTGTATCAGCGAGAAAAGGTCCATCCCTTGCTGGAGAGAGTTTAAAGACCACGCTTATATCAAATATGGGAATCAAAAGAGAAGGTGCCGCGCCTAAGGCTGCGGCAGTCGGTTCTGACGGGGCTAAAAAAAATGCTCATGTCCCTTTGCGAGATGAAGCCTCTATAAAAGATGCTCTTTTAAGGCTTAAGCGCTCAAGAGCCTCAAAGAAGTCAAGCCGTATTGTAAGACCTGCGTCTTCTGTCCATCCCCAGACAAAAATTAAGCGGGGAGAGGGGGCCACTGTTGAAGATAAATCAGTAAGGGGGGCGCAAAAAGAGAAGTTAAGGCAAGAAACAGTAGCTATAAATAGAGAAGATAGGGAGATTAGCGATAAGAAAGAGGGTGCAAGGGGGGGGATAGAAAGACCAGACAACACATCAGAAAAAATAGACAAAAAAAGAAAAACTATTATAAAGGAAGAGGATGGATTAGGAGCTGAAAGTGAAAAGGAGACGAGGGGGCAAGAGGCAGAGAAAAAAGAAGATGTCAAGGTTGCTCAGAAAAAAGAAGAAATAGAGCTGGGTGAACAGCAGGAGCAGACCGAAGAGAAAATAGAAGAGAAAAAGGAGGAAAAGAAAGAGAGTTTAGAAGAAAGACTTGAGAGACTTAGAAAAGAGGCTATTTCTCTTGATGAAGGCGGAGAAGATGAAAAAAGTGGTAGAGATAACAGAGGAGACGATACCTTAACTATTGATGAAGAGTTAGGTCTTGAAAAGATTTTAACAGAGCCTCCAACTGGAAAGGCGGATGTCTTTTTAGATGAAGAGGGCGTTAAAGAAGGTGGTACTGATATAACTCAACAGTTTAGGGATACAAAAGATATAGAAGACATATATGATATAGGGGACCAGCCCCAATTAGGGCGGCCCCAAGAAGAAAAGGATGTCCAACTAAGTGAGAAGAGACAGAGAGATGTAAGCGCTCCAATACCGTGTCCTCAGTGTGGCAGGCCTCTTTCACATGAAGATACAAAGTCTAAGAAGGCATTTTATTTTTGTGACGATGTCAACTGCGGTTTTTCATGTTGGGGAAGGCCGTTTTTTATAAAGTGTCCTAAGTGTAAAAGTCCTTATATGCTTGAGGCAGAGACGTCTGAAGGGAAACTTTTTCTTGAATGTCCAACCCCAACCTGTTTTTTTACAAGGCCTCATCCTGAAAAAGCTGGCAAGGATAACGGTAAAAAAAGAAGAATAGTAAGAAAGCGTGTAGTAAGACGAAAAAAGAAATAGCGTTATTATTTGTAATTATAACAATTTTACTGATCCCTTAATGTCAGGACAAAAAGTGGGGTTGTGCAAGGTGAATTGTCAGCCTGTTTATTAATTGGAATATGGCGATGTGGAATTTTGTCTTTTGACTAACTCTTTTGCCTCTTCAAAGGTGGCATCCCTTAAAAATCCCTTACAGTCTGCCTTAATTGCAAGCCATGCATTTTCATCGTTTAATATGCTTGGATGAATAGGCCACACCCTGCAATGATGGGGTTTTACGGGGTGGATTGAACAAAGACCTTCTCTATTAAAAAATATACAGTGCCCATCCACTACCTTCATTTCAGTGCGTTTTCCATTTTTTATTAAGTAGAAAGAAAAGAGCTCATCTATACTTACGCCTAAAAAGTCTCTTATGTCGGCAACTTCTTCATCTGTCAATGATACTGTTGCTGCCCCATGACAACAATGCCCGCACTTTTTACACTTAAAAATTTCTCTTTTCATCGTAACTCCTATCCTGCTATATCATCCAGCCTCTCTCCTTTTTCCCTCCTCCATTCTCTCCTATTGGGCGGCGGATAAGCCGTTATGTGAAATTTTTACATCACTACGGGACGCTATCAGGCTCATTATTCTTATCAATTTAAGACAATTCTAAAATGTCTGTCTTATAAGTTTATTAATATAGCCTTCTGGGTTTTCTGCTCCTTCTTTCGGTATGTGAAAATCCGCTTTCCCTGTCTTTTCAAATATGAGAGGGAGGCCATATTCAAATATATTTATAAGCCTTTCGCAACGTTCATATAAGATAGCTTGGTCAGAAATGGCATCTTGAATGAGATAGTCAATCGCCTCGTCTTCAAGGTGTATTTTTATGCCGCACCGGTTGTATAGGTTGTCTTCATACGCTTTAGCCTGTTCAATAAGAGATACGACCTTTTTTTCAGCCTCTTCTATGTCCATTGTCTCATGCACCGCGAGGTTAGCCATCATTTTCTGTCTTATAGGAGTAAGCCGTATTTTTTTTGCCTCTGGATTTTTAATAGAGTAAGCCTCTTTTATTGACCTTATTGCCTCTTCTTCCTCTTCTTTTAAGATGCCTTCATAGTGTGATAGCCTCTTTGGGGAAAATGGATCTTTTAGAAGCCCTTGCAGCGCCCGTTGCGGGTCGTCAACCATTTCTTCTGTTACCACCAAAAATTTTATGCCCTTACCTGGCATGGCCTTTTCAAACGGCATAAGCGCCCGTTCCATAACGCTTACTAACGCCCTTGCCCCTGTTGCCTCAAGCCGTGCAAGTTTGGCTATTTTCCTCAGGGCCGCATCTTCAAAGCGCAGGTCTATGCCGTATGCCTTAAAATCCTGTTTTTTAGTAATTATTAAAGGACTTCTCGGGTTTTTGAGTATGTGAAAGAGGTCATCTTCTTCAAGCTCGTCTAATACTGCTATAATAGGAAGACGGCCTATAAATTCCTGTTCAAATCCATATTCTACCAGGTCTTGAGGCTTTATAATTTTCAGCCATTCCCTTTCATCCCTTATGTCTATATCAGCATGAAAGCCAATCCCTGTCTTCTGGCATCGCTTTTTGATTATGTCAGAAAGCCCTGAAAAAGCCCCGCTTACGATAAAAATTATATGTCGGGTATTGATTGAGTTTTTTTCTTTTTTCCCTGTCCTCCTGTATCGTTCAATTGCCTCAATCTGGCTAATTGGGTCATGCGGTATCTTTAGCTCAACATCTGTCTCCTCCATTGGTTTTAAAAGCGCCCTCTGCACACCTGTCCTTGATACATCCGGGCCTATTAATCCCGGAGTTGAGGCAATCTTATCTATCTCATCAATATAAATAATGCCATATTGAGCCCTTTCTATGTCTCCCTTTGCCTCATGCGCAAGTTCCCGGACAAGGTCCTCTACGTCTCCGCCTACATAACCTGTCTCGCTAAATTTTGTCGCATCTCCCTTTACGAATGGAACTCCAAGACGCTGGGCTATCAATTTTACCATATATGTCTTCCCAACACCTGTCGGGCCGATTAAGATAATATTGCTCTTTATAAGCCCTTGAGGAAAGTTTTCTGCCCCCTCTTTTAAAAGGTAATTTATACGGTTAAAGTGGGTGCATATTTTGGTCGCAAGCACTGCCTTCGCCTCATTCTGTTTTATTACAAACTTATTAAGATATGCCTCAAGCTCTTCAGGGGTCAGGTTAAAATGAAATCTATCTCTGCCAGCCTTTTTCTCCCTTGATGTCCCTGTCTTATCCCTTGATGGATTGAGCTGGTGAGGAAGCACCATCTGAGAGACAACTTTTACCTTTGAACCATATTTCTTGGTAAGGTATTCACTTATATCTCTTTCAATCTCCCTTTGTGATGGGAAATTGGATGATATTGCTTGCTCAGAATTATGTGTTTTTTCAACCTCTCTCTGTGGGTTAGGAGTGATAACCCCATTAATTTCCTTCATTATTTGATAAAAGCCCCCTTTGTCCTTATTGGCGAAATATTATTGCTAACACATTCTAAAATATAGCAAATGCTGTATTTATCTCCTGCCCTTTTTTATCCTTTCAAGGCGTTTTTGTCTTTTTTTACGTTTCTTTATTATCTGTTTTACAGTCTTGTCTAATATTTCAGGCTTAAGTTTAATTATATCTGATTCAGCCCCAAAAATAGCTACATTCAAGTAGTTAAAACCAAATTTCATCAATTCAACATCGTCATTTAATATCCTTTTTAAGACGGTCTCCTTAATAATATAGGTATCTAAGAAACGAGACTCAAATATAAATTTTCTAAAGCGCTCCATGTTGGTAGTAGCCATATAAAATAATTCTCTCGCCCGCGGCGGCATCTCTGTCTCTTCACCAAAGGAGCGTTTTCTTAAAATAAGCTCAAGCCAACCCCTATTCATTGCATCATACAGGTCAGCCTCCTGGTCAGCCCTCCATGAGTCAACTGTCCAGGATGTTGGCTCTTCAAATCCTTTGCAGTGCTCTTCTTTTACAACAAAGAAAAATTCTTCTTCTTCCCCCGCATGTTTTTCCTGCTGTCTGAGGCTTGCAATGCCAATAGGATAATATCGGCATGATACCGGCCTGTCTGTATATATCTGGCATCCATCTGGCGTTACAAATGGACATTTGCCATCAAGCTCTTCTAACATGAGAAGTCTGGCCACTGGCAGCCCTGTTATGCCAAGTATCTCTGGTTTCGTATATAGCCTTAAAAACAGGTCTGAAGTAAGCCCGAGCCTTGTCTTTATCCTGATTATATCATAAGGGGTAAGTATAATATTCATATTGCGGCAGCAGTTTGTAAAACATGATATGCCCGGATAACATCTGAACTTAAACTCACTGTCCCTCTCAAGCCTTACAGGCTGTATAGGGCTCCCTGGCCTGTCCTTTTTAAGCGCCTGATCTATTCTTTTTTCTATGTCTTTTAGTCCCATTTAAACCTTCCTGTAGTAATTTCAGGTCTATGCCTATATCGGGTGCTATTGCAATGATTGGTATTTATCATATAATTTGACGGCTTTTTCAAGGTCTTTTTTTGTATTTATATTAAGAAGGGAGAGCTCAGGCTTGAGGCTCTCTCTAATAAACGGCTCCAATGTATGAATTTTTTTTTCTATTGATATTTTTTTATGGGGTATGGCGCTTAAAAAACCCTTTATGGAATAGCCTCCATTTAATACGTAATCCTCTATATCTTTTAGTATGGTCTTTTTATATATTGCGTGCAAAGGGTGAAGCCTCTCTCCTTTATACGGTATTAACGCCTTTATCTCTTTACTGCATGATGAAGAAAAATATTCTGTGAGATACGATATAAAGTTGGGGCATATAAAAGGCATATCGCATGCTGCAATAAAGGCTATGTCAAATGAGGCATGAAAAAGGGCGGTGTAAATCCCGCCAATAGGCCCCCTTTGCCTGATAATGTCAGATACTATCCTTATGGGCTTTAGACCATTCACGCTATTGACCGTGCCGCCTTGCCCTTGAGGCAGCAGATGGTAAAGGCCATTAAGGTTGCCTCTGACGATCGATTTATATTTATCTATATGCTGAGGGGTATCTACCACAATGAGGCATTCTTCAACGCATTTATATAGAGCAGAGGCTATCCATTCTATAACATGGCGATTTTTAAGCATATATAGTGATTTATCCTCGCCAAATCTTAAGCTCTTTCCCCCGGCAAGTATAGCTCCAGTCATAAAAATAACTTATGTTAATTTTTTCCTCTTGACAATTTTAAAGTGTATGAATATAAACTGAGTGGCCATTCAGTTTAGTTTAAGTCTTTTGAGGGGCGAGAAAGTGGATACAGGCATTAGGAGAATAACAGTTTTTGAGAAGTTTGTCATTAATAACTTTACCGGCAAGCCCTTAAAGTATAATTTTTTAAGTTGCCCAAATATCTTTTTAAAGAAAGATTGGAAACATGAGGCGCAATGGCAAGATGGCCGTTGTGCTTTTTTTGCAAACAAATAAAACGAATAGGAGGTATGTGAAATGCCAAGCTTTGTCAACCCGGAAAAATGTGACGGTTGCAAAGGTGGGGAGAAGACAGCATGTATGTACATCTGCCCCAATGACCTCATGGTTCTCAATCCTGATGCCATGAGGGCCTACAATCAGGAACCAGATCAGTGTTGGGAGTGTTATAGCTGCGTAAAGATTTGTCCTCAAGGCGCTATTGAGGTCCGTCATTATGCAGATATCGCTCCTATGGGCGGTTATGTCCAGCCAATGCGTGGAACTGATTCTATTATGTGGACAGTCAAATTCCGCAATGGAAACATGAAGCGCTTTAAGTTCCCCATCAGGACTACTCCTGAAGGCTCAATTAAGCCTTATGACGGCAAGCCAAGCCCAGGTGCGGATCAGCTTGATAACGAGCTTCTCTTTACGGAGAGCGATGGCACAAGGGCAACCTGTAAGCCCTCTGACTTCTCATAATTTGGAGGAGCAGAGATAAAGGGTGTATAGTGCACGATGGTGTTTGTTCGGTCCTGAGGCAGGGCCGAAATGAAGTATGGGAATAGTGAAATCAATTCTGTTAACTGTGAGAAAAATCAAAAAATTTTAATAAGGAGGATAAAAAATGGCACTTCCTAATAAACCGACATGGGAGCTTTTGGCAGAGGCTGACCTTTCCAAGGTTCCTGTTGAGGAGCATGATTATGATGCTCTTATTGTAGGTGGCGGTATGGCTGCATGCGGTGCAGCATGGGAGATTGGAAAATGGTTGCCAGATGGCGCAACCTGCGCCCTTGTTGACAAGGCAGCCCTTGAGCGCTCAGGCGCTGTTGCTCAGGGACTTTCCGCTATCAATACCTACATAGGCGAGAATACGCCTGCTGACTATGTGCGCATGGTGAGAAACGACCTTATGGGCGTTGTTCGTGAGGACCTTATCTTTGATCTTGGCCGTCACGTTGACGATTCAGTCCACCACTTTGAGGAGTGGGGGCTTCCTATCTGGAAGAAGAAGGGCTCAGAAGGAAAGAAGCTTACTGAGGGCGGCGAGCCTGTCCGCACTGGTAAGTGGCAGATAATGATTAACGGTGAGTCATATAAGTGCATTGTGGCAGAGGCTGCAAAGGCGGCGTTAGAGGAGAAGGGATATGACCTCTATGAGCGTATCTTTATAGTGAAGCTCCTCCTTGATGCCAATAAGGAAAATACCATCGCAGGCGCTGTCGGCTTTAGCGCCCGTGAGAACAAGGTCCATATATTTAAGGCAAAGGCAATGCTGGTTGCCTGCGGCGGCGCAGTTAATATCTTCCGTCCAAGGGCAACTGACGAAGGTAAGGGACGCGCATGGTATCCAGTATGGAATGCAGGCTCTACGTACACAATGTGTATGCAGGTCGGCGCTGAGATGACCATGATGGAGAACCGCTTCACCCCATCCCGCTTTAAGGATGGTTACGGCCCTGTTGGCGCATGGTTCCTCCTGTTTAAGGCGACAGTTACAAATGGGGCTGGCGAGCACTATATAAAGAGCGATGCCTGTAAGGCAGAGCTTGAAAAGTATGCCCCTTATGGGACCGCCCCTGTTACCCCGACCTGTTTGCGTAACCACCTTATGCTCTTTGAGATGAAAGAGGGGCGCGGCCCGATATATATGGATACCGCTGCTGCCCTTAAGGCCTTCCTTGATGAGAAGGAGGCATCAGGCATGGATGCAAAGGCCCTTAAAAAGTACTGGAAAGAGCTTGAGAGCGAGGCATGGGAGGACTTCCTTGACATGTCAGTTGGTCAGGCAGGGCTCTGGGCATCAATGAATATTGAGCCTGAGAAGGTCGGATCAGAGATCATGCCGACTGAGCCATATATGCTCGGCTCACATTCCGGCTGCTGCGGCATCTGGGTAAGCGGTCCAAATGAGGACTGGGTGCCAGATGACTATAAGTGGGGATACAATCGTATGACCACAGTTAATGGCCTCTTTACCGCAGGCGATGGCGTTGGCGCATCTGGCCATAAGTTCTCATCAGGCTCACATGCAGAAGGCCGTATGGCAGCCAAGGCAATGGCGCGTTACATTCGCGACAACAAGGACTTTACTCCAACCTTGAAGCAGTCTGCTGATGAGTTAAAGGCAGAGATATATAAGCCTGTTACCGTATATTATGAGAATTATGAGAAGACCACTCATGAGATGGTCAATCCCAATTACATCAAGCCTCGTCATATGATGGAGCGTTTGATGAAGTACACTGACGAGTATGGCGGCGGCTGGTCTCCATACTACATGACCAATGGAAAGCTCCTTGATATTGCTATGCGCCACCTCCAGTGGCTCCGTGAGGATGCTGAGAAGATGGCTGCTGGCGGTCTCCATGAGCTTCTCAGGGCATGGGAGAACCTCCACAGGATTTGGTGCGTTGAGGACCATCTCCGTCATATCCAGTTCCGTGAAGAGAGCCGTTATCCTGGCTTCTATTATCGCGGGGACTTCCCAGAGGCAGATTCCAAGACCTTTGAAGAAGGAGGCTGGAAGTGCTTTGTAAACTCCAAGTATAATCCTGATACTGGCGAGTGGGAAGTTATGAAAAAACCATGTCATCAGATTATCCCCGACTAATCTGGGAGGTGGCTGTCGTTTATAGTTGATAGCGACAGATAATATCCAGACACCGCTTTGGCGGTGTCTGGATTTTTAGGATTTGGTTATGGTGAGTTAATTATGATGCGGGCTTAGGTGTAGGTGTAGAGGAGAGGCTCCATTTACACCTATGCTTACATCAAATAATGAAATAAAGGAGCGGGGTTATGAGTGATAAGATTCTGGTCATAGGTGGCGGCTTTGCGGGGCTGACCGCAGCGTGTGAGGCCGCTGAAATGGGTTATGATGTGGCGATAGTGGAGAGGGAGGATTATCTTGGCGGACGGGTTGCGCAGTTGAATAAGTATTTCCCCAAGCTGTGTCCTCCTACTTGTGGTCTTGAGATTAATTTTAAGAGGGTAAGGACAAATCCAAAGATTACCTTTTACACAAGGTCTCAAGTGGAGTCAGTTTCAGGGGGGGCTGGAGATTATACGGTAAAGGTCAAGGTTAATCCCAAGTTTACCACTCCCCAGTGTATGAATTGTAAGCCGGGGGAAGAGGCAGCGACCACTGAGATGCCAAACAGCTTTAATTTTGGTATGGATACGAGAAAGGGCATATATCTGCCTCACCCAATGGCCTATCCAAATCAGTGCGTGATGGATGCATCTGTTGCCCAGTCAGATGAGGGCAAGACTATAGCTGAGGCTATGCCTGACGGTCATGTTGACCTTTCTCAGGCCTCAGAGACAATAGATCTCAATGTAGGGGCGATAATTGTTGCTACTGGCTGGGACCCTTATGATGCGACAAAGATGGATAACCTCTGCTTTGGAAGATATGAAAATATAATTACAAATATGATGATGGAGCGGATGGCGTCACCCTCAGGGCCTACTGAAGGCAAGATATTAAGGCCATCTGATAATGAGCCTCCAAAGACAATAGGTTTTGTCCAGTGCGCAGGCTCAAGGGATGAAAATCACCTCTCATATTGTTCTTATATCTGCTGTATGGCTACCTTAAAGCAGATAACCTATGTAAGGGAGCAGTATCCTGACGCTCAAGTATATGTATTTTATATTGATATTCGCTCGCCTGGCAGAAAATACGAGAATTTTTATTCAAAGGTGAAGGCGGACGACAAGGTCAAGTTTATAAAGGGCAAAGTGGCTGAGGTGCAAGAGGGTTCCTCTAATAATATTGTGCTTGTAGCGGAAGATACGATTGGAGGGGGCAAGGTCCAGCAAGAGGTAGAGCTTGCAGTGCTTGCGACAGGTATGCAGCCTACTGGCGCCAAGGTTCAGATACCGGGGATACAATATGATGCAGATGGTTTTGTTATACCGCAGGAGGGAATTATTCCATGCGGGTGCGCCAAGAGGCCAATAGATGTGGTGTCTTCGGCCCAGAGCGCAACAGCAGCGGCCTTAAAGGCAGTTCAGACCATTGTTAGGAGGGCAGGATAATGTCAAAGAATATAGGAGTTTACATATATACCGGAGATGGGATTAAGGAGGCTGTGGATATAGATAAGCTCATTGAGGTGGCAACTTCTGAGATGAGCGCTTCAGTTGCAAAGGCTGATGACAATCTTTATTCGCCGGCAGGCATTGAGATGGTAAAAAAGGATGTAGAGACGGAAGGGCTTAATGCCGTAGTTATAGCAGGGGTCTCTCCTCGTTATGAGTTTGATGGCTTTAAGTTTGATGGCGTATATGTTGAGAAGGTTGGTATGAGAGAGCTTGTTGTATGGAGTCATAAGATAGCGGATGATGATGAAAATGCGGATACAAAGAAGGAACATGTTCAGGAGCTTGCAGAGGACTATATTCGCATGGCAGTTACAAGGGCCCAGAAGGCAGAGATGCCTGTGCCTGACAAGATGGAGAATCCCAGCGACAGGATACTTGTTATCGGCGGTGGGATTACCGGGATGACTGCTGCTATTGAGGCGGCTGAGGCAGGTTATAAGGCGATGATTGTGGAGAGGGAGGCTCAGCTTGGAGGATTTGCAGCAAAGCTCAGAAAGCAGGTTCCGCTTGGCCCTGATTATTCTTCTCTTGCCCCAAGGGTTGCTGATGAGCTTATATCAAAGGTAAACTCCAATCCCAATATAGAGGTAAAGCTCGCAACAGAGATTGCCCGTATTGCAAATGTACCAGGGGAATACAGGGTATCTTTGAAGGATGCAGGGACAAAGAGCGAGTGGGATGCGCCTGTGCCTCTTACTGATGAAGAGAAATTGGACGAAAATGGAAATGAGCTTTCTGCCGAAGATCAAAAAAAGAAATATGATGAAAAAAATGAGGGAAGGCAGGAATATACAGAGGTTGACCCCAATGCTGAAGTTTTTGGAGCAGTAGTGGTTGCATCAGGCTGGAAACCTTATGTGCCTCAGGAGGGAGAATTTGAGCGCCTTTCATGGGGTAATCCAAATGTAGTAACAAATGTCCAGTTTGAAGAGCTTGCAAAGAATGGAAAGATTGTCCGTCCATCTGACGGAAAAGAGGTTAAGTCTGTTGCGTTTATCCAGAGCCCCGGAGGAAAGGATGATGATGCGGATTTCCCGTATGCCTCTCATGTTACTAATCTTGTCTCTTTAAAGCAGGCAAAGTATGTAAGGGAAGATTATCCAGAAGATGGAAAGGCTTATATCTTTTATCAGCACATGAGGACTCCGGGCCAATATGAGTATTTTTATAAGGGCCTTCAGGATGATGCAGGCATATATCTTACAAAGGGCGCGGTTACTGAGGTCAAGGATAATGGACAGGGAGGCCTTAACGTCAGTGTTGAGAACACCTTGCTTGGCGATTCTATAAGCGTAGATGTTGATATGGTAGTATTGGCCACTGGAATGGTGCCTACTACAAGGGATGAGGCGGTTGTAAACCTTGCATACAGACAGGGGCCTGCGTTTAAGGAGCTTGAGCTCTTTGGCGGTTATTGTGATTCCAACTTTATATGTTTCCCCTATGAGACAAGAAGAACTGGTATATATGCTGCAGGCGGTGTCCACAGGTCTATGACCATAGAGGAGGCGATAGAGGATGCTGCAGGCGCTGCGCTTAAGGCGATACAGTGTCTTAAGGCGGCGTCAGAAGGCCATGCAGTGCACCCGAGGACATGGGACCATGATTATCCTGATTTTTATTTCCAGAGGTGTACGCAGTGTAAGCGCTGTACGGAGGAGTGTCCATTCGGCGCTCTTGATGATGATGAAAAGGGCACGCCTAAGCCAAATCCAACAAGGTGCAGGCGTTGCGGTACCTGTATGGGCGCATGTCCTGAGAGGATAATTGGATTTAAGGACTATAATATAGATGTGATTGGCTCAATGATAAAGGCGATTGAGGTGCCTGATGACGACGAGGACAAGTTGAGAATGGTGGTATTTGCCTGTGAAAATGATGCCTATCCATGTCTTGACATGGCAGCGGCCAAGGGTTATTGGTGGTCCCCGCTGGTTAGGGTAATTCCAGTGAGGTGTCTTGGCTCAGTAAATGTCGCATGGATAAAGGACGCTATGTCAAGCGGCATGGATGGGGCATTGCTTCTTGGCTGCCGTTTCGGAGATGATTATCAGTGTCACTTTGTAAAGGGTAGTGAGCTTGCCAACAGGCGTATGGAGAATGTTGCAGAGACATTAAATTCTCTTGGTATGGAGCCAGAGAGGGTTAAACTTGCCCAGGTGGCAATAGATGAATATGATAAGGTTCCTGAAATCATCAATAATTTTGTTGATGAAGTAATGGCAATGGGTCCAAACCCATTTAAAGGCTGGTAATTTAGGAGGTAATTATGGCCGAGCAAAAGAAACTGCAGCCGGATTTGGCGTTTGTAAAGGGGGTAATGGAGGCAGGCGGCGATACTGTCAACAAGTGTTATCAGTGCGCCACATGTTCAGTGGTGTGCCCCCTTTCAACAGACGAGAGTCCTTTTCCGAGAAAGGAGATGCTGTGGGCCCAGTGGGGTCTGGCATCAAAGGTCGCAGGGGATGCTGATGTGTGGCTTTGTCATCAGTGTGGCGATTGCACAAAATATTGTCCTCGTGGGGCAAGGCCGGGAGATGTCTTAGGCGCAATAAGGGCGAATGCAATCAAGTATTATGCAACTCCACGGGCATTAGCTGATATGCTCGGCACATCTGGTGGCATGTGGGGGGCAGTAGTCGCTGCCGCTGTTTTGTGGTTTATTGTCGCAGCTATATGGGCGCAGATAACAGGTGAGGCATTTCCCTTCCCGGAAGGCTCTATTGAGTTCCATAAGTATTTGAGCGTTATTCCAATAGATGCGGTAATGCTTCCAATAGTAGGTCTTATATCGTTTGTATGTTATAAGGCAATTACCGCATTTTGGGCGGACATAAGTGAGGGGGCTAATATGCCGCGTTCTTTCAATGGGACATATCCCACTCCACCTTTAGGCATATTGGTCTCAAATTATATAGTGCCTGCTGTAAAGGAGATAATAGCGCATGAGCGCTTTAAAAAGTGCGGCCAGACTGCAGAGAGGACAAAGGGACATCAGTGGGTATTGATTGCCTTTATAATTCTTTTTATAGTTACTATAATAGTAATGGTTTATGCAGATATCCTTGGCGGGCTTTTGGGCATGGAGGGCTTTCATACCCCGCTTGCCCTTTGGAACCCTGTTAAGATAGCAGCGAACATTGGAGCGTTTTTGCTTATAGCAGGTATATGGATGATTAAGTCTATGAGGGACGCAAAGACTGAGGAAGGGGTCTTGAAGAGCTCTCAGCAAGACTGGAATCTTATATGGCTCATATTTGCAGTCGGCGTAACAGGAGTTGGGGCAGAGATATTTCGCCTTGTAGGTATAAAGCTTATTGCCTATCCTGTTTATACGCTGCACCTTGCATGTGTGCTTATACTGTTTTTATCTTTGCCTTATACGAAGTTCGCTCATCTTATTTATCGGACTACAGCTTATGTCCATGAGAAGTGGGCGCAGGATGTAAGGGCTGGGAAGGCAGGCTTTGGATTGGAGAAGCCTGTTGGGACAGACGAGCATTAGATTATAGATTAGTAAAACAAGACTATCCAGCCTTATTTTAAGGCAAATATATACCCCCTGTTTATAGTGCTTATGGCGCCTTTTTAAGGCGCCTTTTTTCTATCAAAAACCCCTTGCGTTTTAAAAAAATGTAGCTATTATATCTGCCTTAGTTTAGGCTGGCGTAGCTCAATGGTAGAGCAGCTGATTTGTAATCAGCAGGTTGGGGGTTCAAGTCCCTTCGCCAGCTCCATCTGTGGAGAGGTTCCCGAGCGGCCAAAGGGGGCAGACTGTAAATCTGCTGGCGATGCCTTCGGAGGTTCGAATCCTCCCCTCTCCACCATAATTTTGCAGATAGGGCGGGAATAGCTCAATTTGGCTAGAGCATCAGCCTTCCAAGCTGAGGGTTGCGGGTTCGAGTCCCGTTTCCCGCTCCATTATTTTGCCCACGTAGCTCAGTCGGTAGAGCACTTCCTTGGTAAGGAAGAGGTCACCGGTTCAATCCCGGTCGTGGGCTATATTTTAAAATAAAAATGGGGAGCAAAGATTATGAGCAAGCAGAAATTTGAGCGAACCAAGCCTCATGTAAATGTAGGTACGATAGGTCATATAGACCACGGCAAGACAACATTGACCGCGGCGATAACAAGGTATTTATCGGAGAAGGGCAGGGCGGATTTTATACCGTTTGATGAGATAGACA
>JALWQB010000150.1 GCA_026994795.1 Deltaproteobacteria bacterium | reverse complement strand
CAAATCACTTAAATGAAAGATGGGACTTGACAGCCCCATCTTTTTGGATAATTGAATAAAATATGAAAAAACTCTCATCAAGAAAAGCATATATCAGAACAAACATTAAATCAATAGGGAAAAACCGTTTTTTATATCAGTCTAATATATTAGATATATTAGATGAGCTTCCATCCCGCCCGCAACACAATATCTTATTACTCTGTCCAGTTTTTGGGGTCCACTATACTTCATAAAGCTCCTGCATCTTCCTTTACTCATGGCTCATTGAGGCTACTTTCTTCCAGTCATTGAGAAATTTCTTTATCCCTATATCAGTCAAAGGGTGTTTTGATAACTGGCATATTACCTTAAATGGTATTGTGGCAATATCCGCACCCATAAGCGCAGCCTCAAGGACGTGAATTGGATTCCGTATGCTTGCCGCTATTATCTCTGTATCAAATCCATAATTGTCAAAAATCTGGACTATCTTTTCAATCAGCTTCATTCCATCGTGAGATATATCATCAAGACGCCCGACAAAGGGGCTCACATAGGTTGCCCCTGCCTTTGCAGCAAGAAGTGCCTGAAGAGGGGAAAAGATAAGGGTTATATTTGTCTTTATCCCCTCCTGATAAAGTGTTTTTGTGGCCTTTATGCCATCCATTGTCATTGGTATCTTTATAACCACATTCTCTGCTATGCTATTAAGTGCCTTTGCCTCCCTGACCATCCCCTCATAATCAGTGCTTATGACCTCAGCGCTTACTGGCCCATCTACAATAGAGCAGATTTGTCTTATCCTCTCCTCAAAATTAGCCCCTTCTTTTGATATAAGGCTTGGATTAGTAGTAACTCCGTCAACAAGCCCCCAGTCCTTAGCCGTCTTTATCTGGTCAAGGTTTGCCGTATCAATAAAAAATTTCATATTGCCTCCCCTTTCTTTGGAATTTAATCTTTGGAATTTGAATTTTTTAGTTATAATTATATATTAAAGATGCCGATAAAATAAATAGAGGGTAGTAAGATATGTCAAGAGATGATTTTAAAAAAGGTATAGATTTATTTAATGGCAGGGCAAAGGCATTTATTACTGATGACGGATTAGAGGTATATCTTAAGTTTGAAGACCGTTTTGACCCCGATTGGATAGACGGCATTAAAGATTTTTTAGATAACAGTGAGATATCTTACGGCATATTAAATGAGCCTGAGATGGAAGAAGACAGGCTTGTCCTTGCCCGTGGCACCCCTCCTGTTAAGGGACAGGATGGATGTATTGAGATATATCCTTTTCCAGAAGATGCAGACAAAAAATTTGTCGGTGTCTATTATGATGAAAGGGTAATGTCTGAGATTATAAATGTTAAAAAGGGTCAGGTAGTCGCCAGAAAAGTGCCGCCTACAAAGGGCATACCGGGAAAAGATGTATTTAAATGCCCAATTAAATCAATTGATGGCAAATGGCCCGTATTTAAGGTAGGAGAAGGGGTTGAGGTATCTTCAGATGACAGGCAATTAATAGCAACTGTTACAGGCAGGCTCTTCTTAGATGCAGAGGGCGCAATCTCCGTATTAAAAGAATGGGAGATTAACGGTTCAGTTGACCTTTCAACTGGAAATATTGTCTTTTGGGGGGAGAGACTCATTGTAAGGGGCTCTGTAGTCGGCGGGATGTCTGTTGAGACATGGGGAGATGTAGAGATTGGGGAAAACATAGAAGATGAGGCCACGGTGAAGGCGAGAGGAAATTTAAAAGTCAAGGGTATTATAAGGGCGCAAAACACAAGGGTATTTGCAGGAAAAGACCTCCAGTGCGGGGCAATAGAGTATGCCGATATATATGTTAAGGGGGATCTTGAGATAGGGGATTATCTTTTAGATGCACGCTGTGATATAGGGGGACACTTTACAGCGATATCTGGTAAGGGGCTTGTCGCAGGTGGCATAGTAAGGCTTGGAAGAAGCGCCGCCGCTAAGATATTTGGGACACCCGCCAATGTAAAGACCGTTATACTGGCAGGGAGAGACCCTCAACTTATGAAACAATATGAGATAAAGATAAAAGAATTAGAGGATAAAAGCCAGCAGTTTTTAAAGGTGAAAAAGGCCATTGAGAGACTTAATAAATTAAAGACAGTTTTAAAGAAAAACGCAGATACCAGGGGCAATGACGTGGGCCTTATAGAGCGCTTAAGGGATACAGCTCATTCCCTTGCAGATGAAATGAAAAAAATACGGACAGACTTAGATGCAATGGAGAAAAGGATTGGTCAGTTGCATGCCTCTAAAATATCAGTTTTTGATGTATGTTATCCAAATGTAGTCATTGGGATTGAAAATGCCGTATTGCATCTTGAAAATGAGCTGCATAGTGTAGTCTTTAGGTTTAAGGAAGGAAATATCAGTATATTTGAGACTAATGCGCATAATATTGAGAAAGCAAACTCTTAAAAATATCTTGACATTTGCCACTTAAAGACTTATAAAAGGACGTTTCAATTGTAAGTTATATTTTTATATATGTTCGCGACAGATGTCTTATAATAAAGTCCCCTTTTATGAGGACGTAATAATTGAATGAAGGGGGGAGTCAGATGGACACAATTGAATATGGTTTTGGACAGCACTTAATGCTTGACGGTTATGGCTGTGACAGGGAAAAGCTAATGGACCTAAATGGGATATACGATTTTTTGAGCAGATACCCTGATGAAATCAAGATGACCAAGATAATGCCTCCCTATGTATTTAAATATTCAGGCAAAGTTCCGGAAGATTGGGGTATATCAGGGTTTGTACTTATTGCTGAAAGCCATATAAGCGTTCACACATTCCCTGAAAAATTATATTTGAGCCTTGATATATTTTCCTGTAAGAATTTTGATACGGACGCCGCAATAGAGCGTATAAAAAAAATATTTGATATAAAGAAGGTAGAGATAAAAATCCTTGACAGGGGGCATGAATTTCCCAAGGTCATACGGAAGGTGCAGCACTTTATAAGAAATGAGCGTGCAAATATGACCTTATAGAGAAAATACCCTTTAAAGCCCTCTAAAAAGACAGTGCAAAATCAATTTTTAGGTCTAAAGCCTCCTTTATGTTTACCAGATACTGCCAGATGGCATATACTTCCCATACCCTATGATGCCTCTGTATGCTATAGACCAGGGGCGAGATATGGCCCTCAGGCAATAATAGAGGCATCTGGCCAGATGGAATTATTTGATGAAGAGATTAAAAGCGAGCCTTATAAGGCCGGCATATATACCCACCCATACCTTGATACTGTAATAGACCCTGAAAAGATGTGTGGGCTTATTATGGAACGCTCCCTTAAGATTATCGGTTTAGGCAACAAGAGGATATGCACCATTGGGGGAGACCACTCAATTACTATTGGCGTAGTAAATGCCCTGTATCAGCATTATGGACGGCTCAATATAATACAATTTGATGCCCACCTTGACTTGAGGGGCTCTTATCAGGGCTCAGAATTCAGCCATGCATGCGTAATGAGGCGTATATGGGATATGGCAAACATCGTCCAGATTGGCATAAGGTCTTTTTCTAAGGAAGAGTGGGATTTTATCCAGAAATATGACCATAGACCTATAATGGCGCATAATGTTAAAGAAGACCTTGATAAATCAATTCAGGCAATGAAAAACGCCCTTGACCCCAACCTTCCCACTTATATCACTATTGACCTTGACTGTCTTGACCCATCTCATATGCCCTCTGTGGGAACGCCTGAACCGGGTGGGCTCAACTGGTATGAGCTAACATATTTTTTAAAATATATTGCCCTGCGCTCAAGGCGCATAATAGGGTTTGATTGTGTTGAACTTGCCCCGATAGGCGGGCTAAACTTTGCTGACTACACTGCTGCACGGCTTATTTACAAGTTTATAGGCTATATCTTTCATTATTATGATACCTAACCCGATTTTCCGAAATATAATTCATCTCTGCCTGTAGCCTTTGCAAAATCTCTGACCTGTCTGGGATTAACAACAACAACTGGAAGAGATGCTGCTGTTAATGTAGCAGTGATCTTTCTTTCCAGACCCCCAGTAGCCTCAACTATCACCCTGTCAGGCCCTAACTCTTTTGATTCATAAACTATTTCCCTAATGCCATCATCATTATATGGCACAGTTTTAAAAGTATTAAGTGGACGTACTGCCATGTCAAGCTTATCTTTGGCAACATCAAAACCAACAACAATAAATTGTTTATCCATGATCTCTGTTCTCCTTCCTTGTAGATACGGGCTCTTTGTCCCAGGCAATTGTCGGAATAATAGAGATAATGACATGACGACCCTCGCTAAATCACGGGCTTACATGCTCCCTTAGGTTCATCGGTCTGTCATGTCATATTTTAGCTTAAAATACTACCATTTTTGAGGTGGACCCCAATGTCAAGACAAAAAATGAGGTTTTTTAAGGTGGATCATTAACATGCTCATTATTGCAATATTTAAAATAAACTTCTGCAGGAGTTTTATATCCAAGAGCTTCATGAAGA
>JALWQB010000149.1 GCA_026994795.1 Deltaproteobacteria bacterium | reverse complement strand
ATGAGCCATTATCTCAAAAAAAAGCGAAAGGATGTCCAGCATGAGATGGCGGCGCTTACGCATCGCATGTCAGAGGCCCTTCATGGTATTAAGGTGCTAAAGACCTTTACAATGGAGCATGTAAAGACAGGGCAGTTTAAAAAGGCAGGTCAGGCGCATTATCATCAAAATGCCCGCCTTGTAAGGATAAAGGAGGGCACAAAGTTTATGACTGAGATGCTGTCCGGCATCGCAGTTGCCGTTATCGTGGGCTATGGGGGCTATTTAGTAGTTTCTGGAAAGATGACTTCTGGAGACTTCTTTTCTGTCCTCACCGCCATTGTCATGGCCTTTGCGCCTCTGCAGAAACTTGGAAAATCATACGGGACATTTCAAGAATCAATGGGGGTGCTTGAGAGGATAGAAGACTTTTTAGCCCTTCCATCAGAAAAGGGGGGAAATCTTGCCGCTCCTCCACTTAAAAGTGGCATAACCTTTGAAAATGTCTCGTTCTATTATAACAAAAAAGATAACACTGATGAATATGTATTAAGAGATATAAACCTCTTTATCCCAAAGGGCAAGACAACTGCCATTGTCGGCCCAAGCGGGGCGGGCAAGAGCACGCTTGTTGACCTTATCCCCTGTTTTTTCCGTGCCTCCAAGGGCAGGATATTATGGGATGAGCTTGATATAACCTCTCTTGACCTTAAAGGTCTTAGAAAAAACATTGGCATTGTAACACAGGATATTGTGCTGTTTAGCGATACGATAAGGGAAAATATCGCATACGGAAGGCCTGATGCGACAGATGACGAGATCATAGAGGCTGCAAGGCTTGCGCAGGCGCATGATTTTATTATGGCGCTTCCAGACGGATATGATACAGTATTGACAGAAAGGGGGCTTAATCTTTCCGGCGGGCAAAGGCAGAGGATTGCAATCGCAAGGGCGCTTCTTAAAGACCCCCCTGTCCTCATATTGGATGAGGCGACAAGCGCCCTTGACACCCTGTCTGAGCAGGCTGTGCAGGATGCCATAAAGATAGCGCAAAAGGGCAGGACAACAGTGCTTATCGCCCATAGGCTTACTACCATACTGGATGCTGACATAATTGTCGTGATAGACAATGGGAGGATAGTTGCCGCCGGCACTCACAAAGAACTTTTAAAAGAGAGTAAACTTTATAAAGATCTGTATCATGAATGGGGTATCTCAACCCAATAAAAATATGGAGAATTTAAATATCGTTTTAGTTCATCCTGAAATCCCCCCTAATACAGGAAATATTGCCCGTTTGTGCGGGGCAACTAATTCATATCTTCATCTTGTCCATCCGCTTGGGTTTAAGACTGATGATAGACACTTAAAAAGGGCAGGGCTTGACTATTGGGACAAGGTGAAGATATTTCACCATAGCTCTATTGAAGAGTTTATAAATAGTGTGCCAGAGGAAAGGCTCTTATTGTTTTCTGCAAGGGCACGATTTGTCTATACATCTATCCGTTTTGAGCCAGGACAGTACCTTCTGTTTGGGAGTGAGACAAAGGGGCTCCCTGAGCATATTTTAACCTTATACAAGAGCAGGTGTTTTTATATACCAATATGGGGAGGAGTCCGCAGCCTTAACCTCTCTACAGCGGTAGGCATTGTTGCTTATGAGGCATACAGACAGATTGGCTTTGGAGACCACTGGAGGGAGTGTATATTATGAGAGGAAAAGATTACTATTATGCCTCATAAGGAAGCCTTACTATGACTGTTGTGCCCTTTTTTTCTTTAGATAAAAATTTTATTTGTCCATCCATCATATCAATAAGCCTTTTTACAATTGAAAGCCCTAAGCCTGTCCCCTTGGTTTTGGTGGTAAAGAATGGGTCAAATATCTTATTGATATTAACTTGTTTTATCCCATCTCCATTATCTTTAACCTTAATTTCCAAAATCCCGTCTTTATCTTTTATCGTAACATTAATAGTGGGAAGCTCTTTGTTCTGGGCGGCGTCAAGGGCATTCTGGATAAGGTTTAAGATTATTTGTTTTAAAGCCTCCTTATCAAGATATATCCTTTTATCATCTGCCTCCAAGGCAATATTTATATTGCCATAAGGCTCCATAAGCGAGCATTCTCGCTTAAGTGTCTCAGTAAATTCATAAACAGAAAAATATACAGGCGTTATGCTGAGAGGCTTTGCATAAAATAAAAGATTTGTAGTAAGCCGTTCAAGGCGCGTAGCTTCCCCGACTATTATGGCAAAATCCGCCCTTTCCTCTTCACTGTCAGATAACTCAAGATATACCTGAGAAAATCCCTTTATACTGCTCAACGGATTGCGTATCTCATGTGCGAGCACTGCCGCCATCTCTCCAAGGGCCGCCATCTTTTCCTTTTCCTTTAATTCTTCTTGGAGCAGGGTAACTTTTCGCCAAAAACGCAAAAAGAATATTGTGCCAAGCCATAGGAGCGTTATTGCAAGACAGATCAAGAGCAGTTGAAAGTCTGCCTTTCTTACAATGGACTGGGCAGGATAAATGTGCAGGGCTACGCGAAGGCAATAAAGGTCTGGCTCATTAAAGATGCGCAGGGTGGCTGGAAAGTCTAAGACAAAGACCTTCTCCCCTGTTTGAAGCACCTCATAATGGGTGGATACATGTTTTTCTAAGATGGCCTTTTTTATATAAGGGTCTTTATCTGTTGAGCCAATGAGATTAGGGTTAGAATGAAGGGCTATTACGGAATTTTTATCGTATAGGGAGATAAATGCCACATTGTCCCAGCCTGATGAGTTGGCAAGCATCTCTTCAAGTATTTCTCGTTTGTTCCCTATGCGTTCAAGGGCAAAGGTAATGGTAAGGGCTATATCAGTTGCCCTTGTCCTTAACAGATTTAATGAGCCCATAATAGATATACGATATGTCCCAATAGCGCTCAATATAGTGAGAACAGAAAAGAGAAACAGGATAAAAAAGACAGAAAAGCCAATTATCTTTGTGCCATGTTCTGATGGAAATTTAATGGATAACATATTTAATTGCCCATTTTTTAATGGGTTTAGATGATACCTAAATTCTGCATCGGCGAGCTTGTCCAAGATTCAAGTCGATAGCTACAGAGAGGATTAGGTAAAATTGTCCGTCCCGATTTGCCCATTCCCCTGCGGTGCAGGATTCAGGCTATAAATAAAAAAGGGCTATCTCTATTCAATTAAAGATAACCCTTTAACCTTATCTTAAATTTATTCAGGATATTTTACTATTACTTTACGATTGTCCAATCGCCATTCTTTACTTCTAACATTTTAAAGGCATTAAGGTCAAGGCCAAGATGGTCTGTTGGGCTCATGTTGAATATCCCGCCAGTTCCTATAAAATTTTTAGTGTTTTCAATCTCTTGCCTTATTTTTCCCTTATCAAGTGAATTTGCCCTGTCTATGGCGTTGAGCGCAATCATAAGGCCGTCATAGGCATGTCCTCCAAATGTGGATACAGGGCCATATTTAGCCTCATATTTTGTCTTATAATCCAGAAGCACCTTTTTTTGCGGGTCAGAGTCGGACAGTTGTTCAGCTACTAAAAGAGCGGCTGCAGGCAGCCTCACTCCTTCAGCGGCCTTTCCAGCAAGTTCAAGAAACTTCTTAGACGCCACGCCATGTGATTGATAAAGCGGCAGCTTTATACCTAACTGCCTTACATTTTTTGTAACTATGGCAGGGGCCTTGCCAAAGCCAAAGTTTAATATTGCCTGTGCATCAGTTGAGCGTATCTTTGTAAGCTGGGTTGTCATGTCAGTATCGGAGTTTGAATATTTTTCATCCGCAATTATCTTTATGCCGTATTTAGGGGCAAGGTCAAGGCACTGGGCGCGCCCAGATTTGTCAAAGCCGCCGTCGCCTGTTATAAGGGCAATCTTGGTTATGCCCCTCTTTTTCATGTCCTCAAATATCTTCGCTGCCGCCATCCTGTCAGTATGAGGGGTCTTAAATACCCATTTTTTAACGGGCTTGATTATCCTGATTGACCCTGCACAGGAGATAAACGGGATATTTGCCCTTTCTACTATGTCTATGACCGCCAGAGTAGTCCCGGATGTGCTGCCGCCGACAATTACATCTACCCTGTCCTTTTTAATGAGCCTTTTTACTACATCCTTTGCAACCTTTGCCTTTCCGCCAGTATCATAATAGATAAGCTCTACCTTATGTCCATCTATGCCACCTTTTGCATTGACCTCATCAATATACATCTTTAGGGTCTTGAGCTCAGGGTCGCCCAAGAAAGAGGCAGGGCCTGTTAGGGCCAAAAATGAACCGATTTTTACAGGCCGTTTTGAAAACGCCAGGCTCGGCAGGACAAAAAACATTGCCATTAAAAAGATTAAACTCCCTTTAACCACCCTTGAAATCTTCATAAACTTTTTCCTCCCATCTTTATAAGTAGTTTAATTTAATTTAAATGACTTTTTCGTATCCTATGGGAAAAGATGCTTTATGTCAAGTAGATTAGGCAATCCAAAATCCACCGCTTAATTTTCGAGGAATGACGTGGGTAGCTTTTTACAAAGCAATTTTCCTGACTATTAATATAGTAAGATGTTAAGGATTA
>JALWQB010000148.1 GCA_026994795.1 Deltaproteobacteria bacterium | reverse complement strand
TCATCTGTAGTGCTCCTTGAAAATGCAGGTCTTATTACCAAGGTGGTATTTCCAAGCGGCCTTTTGCCCTTAAGCGTTGTTATAAGCTCCTTTATATTAAATGGCGCAGGGTTTATATTATTTCTTTTATATATGGCGTTTAAGGTAAAGCTCACATGGTGGTGGCTCTTTATCCCCATCCACCTCTTTTTATTGATGGCGTTTTCTCTTGGATTTAGCGCTCTCATAGCATCTATTACCGTATTTTTAAGGGATATCCAGCAGCTTATAAATATCTTACTCACAGTGTGGTTTTACACGACACCCATTATCTATCCCCTCTCAATGGTGCCAGAGCGATTTAAGTTTATAATAAAGTGGTGTAATCCAATATATCCGCACCTTGAGCTTATTCGTGAGGCAATATTTAAGGGGCATCAAGACCTTACCCTTATAATAATGAGCACAGTTTGGTCATTTGTTATGCTCTTTATTGGGGTATGGGTATTTAGAAGATTAAAACCCGCATTTTCAGATGTGTTGTAGCTTACAATCTCTAAAAAACCTCTATCCCAACAAGAGAGAAGCTGCCTCCTTATATCGTTGCATTGTCTTTATTACTATCTCCTGAGGGAGCTCAGGCGCTGGCGGCGTCTTATCCCAGTTTAGGCTATTAAGGTAGTCTCTTACAAACTGCTTATCAAAACTTGGCTGCGGTCTTCCCGGGGCGTATCCCTCAGATGGCCAGAAACGGGAGGAGTCAGGGGTTAAGACCTCATCTATCAGTATGATTTCATCATCATATATGCCAAACTCAAACTTTGTATCCGCTATTATGACCCCCCTTTCTTTGGCATACTCCCGTGCCTCAGTATAGAGACGAAGGCTTATATCCCTAAGCGCCTCTGCTGTTGTCTTTCCCACTAAGTCAACTACCTTTTCAAATGATATATTTTCGTCATGCTCTCCTACATCCCCTTTGGTTGATGGAGTAAATATTGGCGGGTTTAGCTCTTCTGACTCCCTCAGTCCTTCTGGCAGCGCAATTCCGCATACCTTTCCTGTCCTCTTATAGTCCTTCCAGCCTGATCCTGTTATATATCCCCTTACAATACACTCTACAGGCAGGGGCCTTGCCTTTTTTACGACCATGCTCCTGTCTCTTAAGACATCCTCATATCCCTTTATGCTATCAGGGAAGTTTTTGACATCACTCTCTATTAAATGGTTTTTTATTATGCCCTTAAAACGCCTGAACCAGAAGAGGGACATCTGGGTCAGGACCTTCCCCTTTTCAGGGATAGGCGTTGGGATGACCACATCAAAGGCAGATATCCTGTCTGTTGCGACAATAAGCAGTTTATCATCATCTATTTCATATATATCCCTTACCTTGCCGCGAGATATGAGCGAAAGCCCCTTTAAATTTGTCTCAAACAATGCCTGAGTTAACATCTTAAGCCCTCCATATAAAAAAATATCTCAACGCTCTCAGGCCGTGAGCTCTTTGGCTTAAATACCCTTACCTTTTTAAATATGGCAATAGCATTTTTACGAAAGTCATTGAGGTCAGGGCCTTGAAATACCTTTAAAAACACTGCGCCTGAGGGCGTGAGCAAATGCCCTGCCATGTCCATGGCGATTTGCGCAAGTCCTATTGAGCGATAATGGTCAACATCTTTTCTTCCTGTGGTATTTGGCGCCATATCGCTCAAGAGGCAATTAAACCTTCCATATTCTGATAATAGCTCATCATAACTGAGCTCATTTGCATCTTTTAAGATAAAGTTTACATTGTAATTATCAAACTTCATTGGTTTTATATCCACTGCCACTATTATGCCGTTTTTTCCTATCTCAAGTGAGCAGAATTTTGTCCATGCCCCTGGACTTGCGCCAAGCTCAAGTATTTTAGAACCCTTTTTTATAAATCTAAACTTTTTTTGAGCCTCTATTAACTTATATGCTGAACGGGCAGCATACCCCTCCTGTTTTGCCTTTTTGAAATAATAATCCCTTATTTGCCTCATTATTAATCAGAACAGCTTTAATAGTGTAAGCGGGTTCAACCTCTCCCCTAATAGGCTTGCCCCCCAGTGAAGATGCGGGCCTGTGGCCCTTCCAGTCATCCCGGCAGCGCCGATTATATCTCCCTTTTTTACAATTTCCCCCTGCTTTACCCTTACGGAATTAAGGTGGGCGTAGATGGAATAGAGGCCAAGCCCGTGGTCTATTACAACAGTGTTTCCGCTTAAATAGCAGTTGCGCACCAATACGACCCTGCCGCTATTGGTTGCGCTTATCGGCTCACCTGTCTTTGCCCTTATATCTACGCCTGAATGCGGGCTCCTCGGCCTTCCGTTAAAAAACCTTCTAAGGCCAAACTCGCTCTTTATAATATCGTCAACTGGCATTAAAAACGGGCCATTAAATAATGGTCTTGGCGTTACGGCGCTAACAGCGGTTTTTATTGCCCTCTGATCAGCCCTCACCCTCTTTAATATGCGAGTAGGAAACTCCACCATCTTCTCAGGCACAGTAAGGTGCTCTTCAGGAAACTGTTTTTTATTTATAACTATCGGGATGTTTTTAATAAATTTCCTGCCGTCTCTGTAAGTGCCCTTGATGACGATAAGCCTTTTTCCGTGAGGAGTTGAAATAGGCGCACCCAGTATAACCCATGATGTGTTTTTGGGATTTTCATCTCCCCTTCCCATAGCCACTCCTGCTACAGGGTAGTCCTTTTTTAAAAAACGCACCTTTTTAATCACCATATCAGGTGGGGCGTCTATTGTCAGCTTAAATATGTCTCCCTGATATACCTTCTTAGGGGTTATTGAGGTTACGATAGGGTAATTAAGCGTATCTTCTCTAAGAGATGCCCCGTAAGAAGGCGATATTAATACAGTTAAACACAGGATAAAAAATATCCTTAATGCCCTTAATAATGGCTTATTTATAATACAACGCATTTTATTTTCCCTCTATAAGGCGTTATAAAGAGTATATCGTCTTTTTTACAGTCTTTTTCATCCTTTACAATATGACCATCCTCTCGTTTGACCACAGAATAGCCCCTTGAGAGTATCTTTAAAGGGCTTAATGCGTCAATGGTATGAGAAAGGAGCTTAAGCCTATGCCTGTTTATGGAGATAGCTTTATGCGCATTATTTTTGAGCCTTATGTCAAGCAGTGTAAGTCGCCTCTTGTGGGAGTTGAATATTTCATTAAATGACCTGTCCAGCAAAGATGACAGTTCATCAAGCCTTATCCTCTTTTCATATATCTTATTAACAGGGTCTTTTAGCCTTGATGAGGCTGATTGAAGTTGAAGCCTTGCCCTTGAAATAATATTGCCCATAGAGCGGGTCAATGACTGTTTAAAATGCTCTAATTTACCCTTTATAAAGTCATGGTCAAAAAAGAGCCTCTGGGCTGCTGCTGTTGGCGTAGGCACCCTAAGGTCAGCTACAAGATCGCATATCGTTATATCTATTTCATGGCCCACTGCTGAGACAATGGGCGTTGTAGCCCTGAATATCCTCCTTGAAAGCGCCTCGCTATTATATATGCTGAGGTCTTCTTTGCCTCCTCCGCCCCTCATTATCACTATTGTATCGTCTCTTGACGAAATCTCTTCTATACGGTCAAGCATATCAATAAGCTCACTATCCGCCCCATCGCCCTGCACCCTTACAGGGCAAACTATGATCTCTGAAAGCACCACCATCTCGTAGGCAATGCGCAAAAAGTCCTTAATGGCAGCCCCTGTTGGAGAGGTTATGAGGAAGACCCTTTTGGGAAACTGGGGAATTGGGAGCTTACGCTCATCGTCAAACAGCCCTTCTCTCCTGAGCCTTTCAACTAACTCCCTTAATGCCCTCTCCTGTGCGCCCCTTCCGCATGGCATTGCAATGTCTGCTATTACCTGAAGCTCACCCTTTGGGCCGTATATGTTGGGAGAGCCAACTATGACAATCTCATCCCCTATCTTTGGGATATAGCCGTTGGCTGCAAGGCGTCTGGCAAACATAACAGCCTTTAACTGGCTCTTTTCATCCTTTAATAAAAAATAACAGTGACCTGAACGGGGCACAGTAGAGCTATATACCTCTGCCCTGATAATTACCCTTGAAAGATTGTCATTAATTAATTGCTCAATAGAGCTTAGAAACTCCGTAACAGATATGGCCTCTTTTTCTAAAAAGGCGTAACCGCCTGTTGTATGTCCTGGCTCATTAATATTATCTGTAGCTACAGGGGCATTAGATGTAGAATAATCAGTATTGGCGCGACGAAGACGCCCCTTACGGCGATACGGCATGGCATCTTCAGGGAATAGCTCTAAGAGGTCTCTTTCCATAATCTTTTTACCCTTTCAATGGATGGGAGCACATCCTCATCATTATGCGCCTCTATTGTAAAGATTGGCTCTATATTATGTGCCTTTAGCCATGTAAACAGGCCAGTAAAGTCCAATATCCCCTGTCCAACCCCTAGGTGCTCATCTTTTTGCCCGTTATTATCATGTAAGTGAAGCTCTACAATCCTTTTGCCGCAGGCATTAAGCCAGTCATCCATTGCTGTAGTTGAAAATACCTTTTGATGACCAATAT
>JALWQB010000147.1 GCA_026994795.1 Deltaproteobacteria bacterium | reverse complement strand
CGCTAAATCACGGGCTTACATGGTCCCTTAGGTTCATCGGTCTGTCATGTCATATTTTACCTTAAAAAATACTACCATTTTTTACAATAATATCTTAAAATGGTACCTCTATATAACATACAAGGTATAAGATAATACTTAAAACTCGGAAGATAACAAGACAATTCTTCTGTGGCATCTGCTTATAAGTTCCTTTATTATCAGGGGCGCTTTTAACCAAATTATATCATCCTCCTTTCCCTATAAGGCAATTTTTATGTTCCCTAAAGCCAGTACTGCGCAGGGGGGCAAAAATGAAATTTAAGCGTTATATTAAGGAATTAAGTAATATGAAGATTGTCTGCAAAATTTATTTTTTGAGTGAACACAAATCTCAGCTTTTTGCCTCCTTTTGCCGTCCTTTTGGATTGGCGATTTTATCCAAACTTCTTTGTTGTTCTGGGGTTGAAGCGCCTAAGCATGTTGCGCCCCTCATGCCTTAAATCTTGGACGAACGCGCCAAGTGCAGGATTTAGGCGTTCCTCTATTATTGGTCATAATCTTTTTTTTAATGTATTAAAGGCATCTACAATTAATGGAATATCTGCCTCAAGCACTGTCCTTGCATCCAGTATTATCCCTTCATCCTCTATCCTGACAATGATAGGGGTTGAGTAAGAGCGAAGCCCCTCTTCAATGTCGTGCGCATTATACTGAGAATCAGGCATAAGACATACCCTTATGCCATAAGACGGTATTGGCTGGGCAGGCAATGCCCCTCCGCCAATACGTGCAATAGTTGTGATAATCCCAAAAGAAAGTTTAAGGTTGTCAATGCTCAGTCTCTCAAGCCTCCTTTTCAGTCTTTGCGCCCTCTTTTTGGTTATCTCTTGAGGCTCAGTTATCATTCTGAGGGTAGGAATTTGCCTTATTGCCTGCTCTTCATCTCTATAGATGTCTAAAATGGCTTCTAATGCGCATATTGTAAACTTGTCAATTCGCAGTGCGCGATTAAGCGGGTGTCTCTTCAGCCTGTCAATAATATCTTTCTTCCCTATAATAATGCCTGCTTGAGGGCCTCCAAGCAGTTTATCGCCGCTAAAACTTATTACATGGGCATATTTTATTGAGTCCTGAACCGTTGGCTCATAAGACAGCCCATACCGTGAAAAGTCTATAAAAGAGCCGCTTCCAAGGTCTTCAAACAGATAAAGTCCATTTTTATCAGCAAGTTCTCTTAATGAACGGATATCAACCCCCTTGGTGAAGCCTATCACCTTAAAATTGGATTGGTGAACTTTAAGGAGCATAGCGGTATTATCGCAAATTGCCTCTTCATAATCTCTAAAGTGTGTGCGGTTTGTTGCGCCGACTTCCCTTAATACTGCACCGCTTTGCCTCATCACATCAGGTATCCTGAAAGAACCTCCTATTTCAACAAGCTCTCCCCTTGAGACAATTACCTCCTTTCCCCTTGCAAGGGCAGACAGGACAAGGAGCACAGAAGAGGCATTATTGTTTACAACAAGCGCTGACTCTGCCCCTGTTATCTCACACACTATCTCTTCTACATGAGAATACCTTGACCCCCTTATCCCCTTTGATAAATCAAATTCAAGGTTTGAATATCTTGAACCTATCTGGGTCATATAGTTTAGTATTGCCTCCGGCAGCAGAGAACGCCCGAGATTTGTGTGGACAATTACACCCGTAGCATTTACAACAGGTTTTAATGAAGGGGTTAAGGCATTATTAAGCCTTTTTATATACTCATTTTTAATATAGTCTTCATTAATAAGCGCCTGGGCATCAAGGGGGCTTTTATTGATAAGCTGCCTTAGCTCATCAACAAACATACGGGCTACCCTCAAGGCTGTCCCCTTTGGGATAGAGTTATCTAAATCTAACAGTTTGTCTATCTTGGGAAGCCTTCTGAAAAGGGCGTTTTGAATAGCCTTTATGTCTTCTGTTTTTTTATCTTTACTATCTATATCACTTTGAGGAGGTTTTAAAAACATGGCAAAGATTTCCTTTCTTTGGATAGGTAAGACAAGAGAGGAGTGGATAAAAACAGGAATAAATTACTATTTTAAACGCATTAAACACCTTATATCCGCCTCTCTTATAGAGATTAAGCCCTCCACCAGCAAAAAGGGCAATAAACACGCAAAGAAAGATGACCTTGAGGTCATAAGGTTTATACCTTCTAACTCTATTCCCATATTACTTGATGAAAGGGGAATACAGTTTACAACTCCCCAGTTATCATCGTTTATTTTTGATAAACTCTCAATACCTCCCAATCATATATGCCTTATTGGGGGAGGGGCATATGGGTTCAATAAAGCGGTAAAGGGGAAAATCCCTCTTCATGTCTCTCTATCACCCCTTACGTTTACTCATGAAATGGCAAGAGTGATTATTATGGAACAGGTATATAGGGCAATTACAATACAAAAAGGCTATCCATATCATCATTAACTCGCTATCATATTATGATCCCAAATCTCAGCTCTTTTGCCCCCTTTTTGTCGTGCAGGGTTTAGAATTTAGATTAAAGTCAGTTTTTATAAATACTGAATAAAGCCTTATGCCCGTTGCCTCTAATGCCTCTTTACCGCCTTCTTCTCTGTCAACAATACATAAGGCGTCAGAAACGCTATAGCCTGCCTCTCTTAGTTTCTCTCCTGCCTTTATTAAAGTGCCCCCCGTCGTAACAACATCTTCAAGCATTATAACATTGGCCCCTTTCTCTACGTTTACCATTCCCTCTATCCACGCACTCGTGCCATGGCCCTTTGGCTCTTTTCTTACAATGAGGGCGGGCAAGGGGTTATTCCTTAAAAAACTCACAACAGATACCGCTGTTACAAGCGGGTCCGCCCCAAGGGTCATCCCTGCTACTGCCTGTGGCTGGTTTTTAATGCGGCTCAACATCTCAAAAAAGACTATGCCTGTCAAATATGCCCCTTCTGCTGACAGTGTTGTGGCCTTACAGTCTATGTAATAGCAGCTCTTTTTCCCAGAGGTTAGTGTAAAGTCTCCCTCTCTATATGAACGATGTTTGAGTATCTGAAACAGCCTTTCTCTTGCCATATTAGTATTAAGCTTATCCATTAACGGTATCCTCTTGAGACTCCTATTTCTTTATTGCCTTATATAAACACAAATAAGACTGCCTATTCCGATGAAAGTGGCCGGCGATTCCGATTTAAACCGGCCACTTTTTTTTGTATCAGCACAGCTCATCCAATTTTTACATGGTGGCCATTTTGAGTCAAGTTTTTCTTTTTTTTCACGCTGTGAACCTTCTTTCAATTTTAGTCTATATGCGTTGTGCACCACCCTGTCCATTATTGCATCTGCCAGAGGATAGGATCCTCAAATCTTGCATGCCATTCGCTTACGGGAAGCTAGTGTCGTGTCATGTATGAAATGTTGTAATGCGCTGTATTTTTTTGTGCATGCAAGGCGCGTATTGAAGAGCATAATGGATTATGTGACTCAATCCACCACGATGCAGGCCTGAAAAAAGACAAGCAAGATGCAACAGTTCATGCTTGACACGACACTACCATGTCGTGATTTAATGCAATGGCACAGGCTTTCTCAAGCCTCTCCTTGCCGTACTGGTCGCTGAGCTTCAATATCCCCATATTGGCCCTATAGCCCTGCTCCGGGTGCCTGACACGCCCTAACACCATGCTTATGACTATCTTGGTATTAGGCCCGATTGTGCCAGCCCCCTGCACCGATTTGTTATATATCTTATACTGTATTCAACCTTGCTTAAGATGACATTTCAAAGCCTACTTCGTAGTCTTTTATAAAAATAAGTGCCCCTTATGTTTTTTTGCTGTTTTTATATTAACACTACATCTTAGCTATATTAAGCTTTTAACAGCATGGAAGCACTTATTATAGAAGCACTTATTTTGGATAATTTATTATATAGTTGCTATTTTAGATGTTAATCCTTCTAATTTTTCCGCTATCCACATTTTTATAATTGCTTGCCTGCTTACTCCAATATGAGTAGCTTCTCTATCTAATAAAGCAACCATCCAAGTTGGAAAATCAATATTTATTCTTTTAGGTTCTTCATTTATCATTCTTATCTTTGAAGTATCAAAATATTCTAATATATCTTCTTGATTATCATCAAATTTTGCATCTATTTCTAATGCTCTCATAAAGTTTTACCTCCTTTGCCCTTGAACGTCTTACAGAAATAATTCTAATATTTGTATCTCTATAAGTTATTATTGCTGTATAATTCTTTGAATTAATCTGACCAAATACTAAAAATCTATTTTCTTCTTTACATTTTAAAGATGGTATTTCAAAAGCATATGGATCTTTCCAAAGTCTTTTTGCCTCTTCAAAATCAATACCATGCTTTAATTTATTTGATTTGCTTTTATTCTCATTATATTCAAATTTCATATAAAAATATAACATAATTATATTAACAGTTCAACATGTAAAGAAAATTTTTTGAGACTATATAACAAGTGGTGTAGCGGCCTGGGGTATCGTCCCTTAAATGGCTTGCTAACCGCTCTCCTTTGTGAAATATTTCCACTGTCTTTTCCGTAGCACGTATCTCCACTCTCTTGCCTGACAACTCATACGG
>JALWQB010000146.1 GCA_026994795.1 Deltaproteobacteria bacterium | reverse complement strand
AAAGCCTTGCTCAGAGGATTGCCACCCTCAACCTCTTCATCAATATCCACATCATCATCAACCTGATATAACACGCCAAGGGTGCTTACCACAACCTCCTTTGCGACAAATCCTGTAATAAGGCTTATGCCAAGCCTCCAATCAAAGCCTATTGGCTCTAAAACAGGTTCTATAAAACGCCCTATCCTTCCAATATAGCTGTTTTTTAACTCTTCAAGGCGCATATCTGCCTTTAGCTCTCTGAGCTTAGAGCTAATCTCATCCTTAGAAAACGCTGATATATCAGGGGCATGGAGCATTGCCTCAAGCCTTGTTATCTCCTTAGAATAATCCTTAGAATATGAAATATTCTTTGGAAATTCACCAAGATACCAAATGATTACTGAAAATACCAGCACAACCCCCGTCATCTTCTTTAAAAAGATTTTTGTCCTGTCCCACATATGTATCATAAGGCTTTTGAGCGTAGGGAGCCTGTAGGGCGGAAGCTCCATAACAAACGGGGCGGCATCTCCCTGAAATATGGTCTTAGAAAAAATTCTCCCCAATGCCACTGCAAGGACTATCCCCATAAGGTATAGGCTGAATATGACATTTGCCTCTTTTCCGGGAAAAAACGCCCCTGCAAACAACACATATACGGGAAGACGCGCAGAGCAGCTCATCAGTGGATTTATAAGGATAGTAAGGAGCCTGTCCCTTTTGCTCTCAAGCGTCCTTGTAGCCATTATGGCAGGCACATTACACCCAAACCCCATAAGGAGCGGGATAAAGCTCTTTCCATGCAGGCCAAGCATGTGCATTACCTTGTCCATAATAAATGCCGCCCTTGCCATATAGCCCGTATCTTCCAGTATGCTTATCCCAAGGAATAAGAGGAGAATATTGGGAAGAAATATAAGCACCCCGCCTACGCCGCCTATGATGCCATCTACTATAAGACCCTTTAACAGGGTGTCGCCCAAAGACAGGCTTACCCATGAAGAGACGACGTTAAGGCAGTCTTCAATCCATGAGACAGGGTATTGTCCGATAGTAAAGGTCATCTGGAACAAAAGATACATAAAGAGCAAAAACACTGGATAACCCAGAAGCCTGTTTGTTACGATCTGATCTATAAAATCGCTTATGGTCTTTTTGGTAACGGGAGAGACACGCATGGTCTCTTTTAATGCCCCTGAGATAAATCCATAGCGTGCCTCAGCGATGACTGTCTCAGGCTCATCATCAAGAATAGATGTTATGCGCCCCTTGCTCTCTTCCACGCAGGCGAGTATCTCACTTGAATAGCCCGAGCCTTTAATCCAGCGTGTAACCTGCGGGTCGCCTTCAAGGAGCTTTACGGCAGTCCATCGTGGATAACAATAGCTATTGATTTCAGGGTCTTTTTTTAATGCCTCACGAATGGCTCTTACCTCTGCCTCAACCTCTTTGCCATAATTTATGTGAATATGCCTTGCTACAGGGTCTCTGTCCTGCGCAACCTCTATTGCCCTGTCAAGGAGAGCCTCAATGCCCTCGCCCTTTGTGCCTATTGTCTCAACAATAGGGACGCCAAGGAGCTTTGACAGGTGGTTGTAGTCAACCATTATGCCTCGCTTTTTTGCCACATCTACCATGTTCATGGCAAAGACAAGGCGTATGTTAAGCTCTATCAACTGGGTGGCAAGATAGAGATTTCTCTCAAGGTTTGAGGCGTCTATTACATCTATGACAACATCAGGGCGCTTGTCCAGTATGTAATCGCGGGCGACAAGCTCTTCTACCGAATAGGCGGTAAGAGAATATATGCCGGGAAGATCCACTACTTTTATAGTATGCCCCTTATAAGTAAGATCGCCTTCCTTTTTCTCAACCGTAACCCCGGGCCAGTTGCCTACCTTTTGTCTCGCCCCTGTTAGCTGATTGAATATGGTTGTCTTGCCCGCATTTGGATTGCCGCAAAGGGCAATGGTTATCTCCATTAATCAACAAGGCTCCTTTCAAAGCGATAGGCCGTTGCCTTCAAAAATGCTATGCGCCTTCCCTCTTGATCGGTTACTGCGATATGATAAAGACCTGTAGTATTGCCTATATTGAACTCGCTGCACACAGCAGTTAGCCTATCTCCCTCCTTCGCGGGCCTCAAATAGTTTACGCTTACCTCAAGGGCAAGGGCTTGTCTCCCATGACTGTTACATGCAAGGGCAAACGCAACATCAGAAAGGGCATATATAGCAGCGCCATGACAAAGACCTGCAGCATTAAGATGCCCTGACCTCACTGTCATTGACACCCTTGCCTCTCCTGCCCTTACTTCCTCAATCTCCATGCCGAAAAGGGAGACCAGCTTATCGCGTTTCTCTATTAATGCCCTCACATGATCCGCAATGCCATTCCTCTCTCCCCCTTTTGCCTCCCCAGAGGCTGTCATGTTTGCTTGGACACCGTTTCTATCCATAAAAAACACCGCTATCCTGCAATATAGTCCTCTTCAGCCTCCTCACTGGCCTCTCTCTTTATCTTCGTAAGCAACTTTTCCTTTTCTCTTTCCATTGCCTCCTTGCCTGCCTCAAGAGCAGATTCAAGTATGGCCTTCTTTTCTTCAACAAGCTCCTTGCTCTTTTCAAGTAGCTCAGATGCCTTGTCTCTAACCTCATCAGCAACCCTTGAGGCCTCACCCTTTACATAATATGCCTGCTCTCTCAGCCTTTCCCTTGTCTCAGGCCCTGAGCGAGGGGTCAAAAGCGCAGTTACAGCAGCCCCTGCTACCCCGCCAAGAATGAAGGATAAAATCACTGTCCCTGATGAAAATCTTCCTGTTCCACACATAACCTAATACCTCCTTATTGTATATTATATTGTTTTTTTCAACAAAAGATATTTTTATTGGCTTCTATTGCTTCTATCCTTTGTCGTCTTTTTGATTACATACTCTAATGATGCCTTTACGCCGCTTGCAAGGCTTGCAATCTCAACGGCCTTTGTTAATATGCCGGAACGCACAACCTCTGTTACAGAATGTATTGTCCTGCCAGCATCTGTTGCTGCGTCAAATAATTTATATGTCTTTTCTATGCCTGAACTGAGTTCATCTACTGTCTTATTTACCGTCTCCAGTATATGAGAAGCGGTCTTTATCACAGATTCAAGGTCTTCAACCCTGCTCTTTACTGTATCTTCAAGCTCCCTTGATGTCTTTAATGTCAATTCTATTTCCCTTGTAAGGCCGTTAAGGGTTGTCTCAAGGCTGTTAAATCGCTTATCAAGATAAGAGACCTGCTCTTTTACTGTTGCCATTAATCCCTTTATCGCCTCCATTGTTTCAACTGAGGCCGGGCCAATAGGCTCTATTGAGGCAACTGCCCTGTCAAGCATCTTTACAGTATTGTTAAGGGAATTGTCCATACCATTTAAAAACTCATTAACCCTCTTAGATAACTGAAATAATGAGATTGCAATTATTAAAAATGCTATGCCGATGAGCAATACCCCTATTTCCATAAACATAGCTATTCCCTCCCTTTTTATAAAAGGCTTCCTTTTATATCACGATAAGGCATGAATGGAATAATGCAACCTTTAAATTTCCTCTAAGTTATAATATAGTGATGAGATGGATAATAATTAATAGCGTATAGATGAATTTGACGAGGCTAAGGATGCAATGATTATGGCGGAATTAATATCTCCTTATGGCGGCAGCCTTTCACAACTGATGGCCTCAGAGGAAGAGGCGCGGGCATTAAAGGAACAGGCCGTTAATTTTAGGGACATACACCTTCTTCCATCAGAAGAGTATGACCTTGAGCTTATCTTAAATGGGGCATTTTCTCCGCTTACTGGCTTTATGACCAGAAAAGAATATGAAACTGTCCTGAAAGAAATGCGCCTTCCATCAGGGCATTTATGGCCAATCCCTGTAACGCTAGGGATAAGTAAGGAGACAGCCTATAGCATAAAAGAAGGGGATAAGGTCGCATTAAGGGATCAGGAGGGCTTTATGCTTGCTGTAATGGAGGTTGAGGATATATGGGAGCCAGATAAGCCCTTTGAGGCAAAAGCGGTATTTCACACTGCAGATATGCACAGTCACCCTGGCGTTATGCAATTATTTAAGGAAAAGGCAGATATTTATATTGGAGGCCGTGTAAAAGGGATTTCTCTTCCAACACATTATGACTACAGGGCGCTTCGCCAAAGCCCATTGGAGATGAGGAGATGGTTTAAAAAGGTTGGCTGGCGCAGGGTAATTGCCTTTCAGACAAGAAGGCCGCTTCATAACGGACACAAAGAGATGACATTAAATGCGGCAGCCACTGAAAAGGCTCATATATTGCTTCATCCAATAGTTGGCCCTACAAGCCCTGGGGATATTGAGCACTATGCCAGAATAAGATGTTATAAGGCAATGCTTGAGGGCTATCCGCCTGAGACAGCAACCCTCAACCTCCTGCCGTTTGCAATGAGGATGGCAGGCCCAAAAGAGACCCTTCTCCATGCCATAGTAAACAGAAACTATGGATGTAGTCACATGATTGTAACACCGCACCACGCAGACCCATTTAATGCGGCGCCAAAGCGCCCCCCTTATTATCCGTATAATGCATCTTATGAATTATTAAAGCAATATGAAG
>JALWQB010000145.1 GCA_026994795.1 Deltaproteobacteria bacterium | reverse complement strand
TGTTCTTTATGGCAGAGAGCTTTGAAGATACCTTTGCCCCCCCCATTATTGCAACCATTGGCCTTACAGGAGAAGAAACCGCCCTCTCAAAATAGTCAAGCTCCTTTTTAAGGAGAAACCCTATAGCACACTCCCTTGAAAATCTTGGAAGCCCAACTACAGAGGCATGTTCCCTGTGACATGCGGCAAAGGCGTCATTGACAAAGATATCGCAACAAGATGCAAGGCTCTTGGCAAATGATGTGTCATTTTTTGTCTCTTCCTTATAAAAACGGACATTTTCAAGGAGTAAACACCTGCCTTCTTCAAGCCCGTCTATAAGGGCGTTAACCTCAGGGCCTATACAGTCAGGGGCAAGGACAACCTCTTGAGACAGTATCTCAGAGAGCCTCTTTGCAACAGGGGCAAGGCTGAACTCGGGCCTCTTCTCGCCCTTTGGCCGTCCAAGGTGAGAGCACAATATAAGCCTTGCCCCGGCATTAAGGCAGTGCCTTATAGATGGCAGGACAGCCCTTATCCTCGTATCATCCGCTACCTTTCCAGTCTTATCAAGGGGACAATTAAGGTCAACCCTCAACAATACCCTCTTGCCCTTAAGCCCTATTTTATCAATTGTATTCATGGCATCTCCCCTTAATGATATAAAATGCGATTTAAATATTAAAACATCTTATCTGCAACAGAGCATATCCTGTCTGCAAGCATATTGGTATAACTTCCAAGCTCATTGTCATACCAGCCATAAATTACGACCTGAGTTACAGGTATTGAGATAGTATTACAAACTATCCTGTCGCTATCAAGCCCCTTACAGGCCAATTTGGGGTCTATATTAATGGATGCCGTCCTTGTATGGGTCTCTGTACCCTCAATTATAGTCGCTGCCTGCGGAAAGCCTATTATATCGCAAGAGACATTCTGTTTCTCAGAATATATAAGACGGGGGAGAGTGGTCTCAGACGCCTTTTTGTATATTGAGTTAATAAGGTCTCTTTTTATCGGATTTTCTATGCTTTCATCGTGAATAGATAGCACCAATACGATAAGAGAGCCAGTATTAGTTGGAATTCTCACAGATTCGGCAATAAAGCCTATCTTTTTCATCTCTGGAAGAACAAGCTGCAGCGCATTTGCCGCGCCTGTAGTAGTTAAGATTATGTTATTTAAGATACTCCTGTTTTTCCTGAGGTCTGAGGCGCCAGACTTTGGGAGCCTGTCAAGCACTACCTGACTTCCAGTAGCGGCATGAACGGTAACCATTGATGCAGACAGTATGCGAGATGCGCCAAAATGGTCTAAAAGGGGCTTTACCATATAGGAAAGACAGGTTGTGGTGCAGGATGCGGCAGAGATGAGATTGTGTCTGTCAGGGATATAATCGTCCTCATTGATGCCCATTACTGTTGTTACAGCATCATCAGGCATGGGTTTTGACTTGTCTCTTATCTTAAATGGGGCGGAAAGCACCACCTTTGACGCCCCTGCCTCAAGATGACCCCTTAAAGAGCCCCTCGGGGCATCAGGGGCAACTGTAGGGTCCCTGAAGACCCCTGTTGTATCAACTACCAGCTTTACATTATATTCAGCCCACTTTATATCCTTTGGGTTCCTGCTCTCCCTTAAAATGGTAACAGGGATGCCGTCAATGGTCATTGTCCCCTTTTCTTCATTCAGATTTTCTATTACCCTTGTCCCTTTAAAGCCATGTAAAAAATTGGCAAGCCTCCCATAAGAGCTATCCCTTTCTATGGAGGAGGCAAGGTCTTCAAGGCTCCTCCCCACCTCTCTTCCTATGTTGACTATTATCTCAGAAAATGACTTAAGGGCTATATGCGTCCACAAAGATAGCTTTCCAATCCTTCCAAGCCCGTTTATGCCCAGTTTCATTGGCCTTAAATTGTTTGTCACACCTTCCATTGTTTATGCCTCCTTGTTTTTTCATTTACAGTATGTTTATAGTTCATGTATAAATTTATTATAACAACCCTTATACAAATACAAAATACTTAATTTACATAGGGAAAACAAGATAATTATTAAGCTTATATCCATATAGAAATATAAAGGGGACACCCTAAAAGCATTTGGTATTGTTTTACATTTTATTATATAATTACAGACCGTTATCTATTTATGTCATGTTATGTAGTCTTAATCTTTAAAAAAGCTGAATTTTGTAAGGGAGTCAGAAGACAATTTATTTGTTCGTAACAGACAACATATTCGTAACAATTTATTGCTTATATATAAAAAATACATTACTATCTATGGCAGATATGGCTTTTATAGTTCATGTTAAAAAATATAACCTATAACCTACTATAATTAAATAGAAAGTATTAATGTCTTAAAAATGGAGGGTAAAAATGACTAAAGGGGCTGACAAAAAAGATGAGATAACAAAAAATCCTGTATTAAGGGAACAAGATGAAAAGATAAAATCAAAACTTGACCAAATTGACAATAAGATAATGGTGATGAGCGGCAAAGGCGGGGTTGGCAAGAGCACAGTGGCGATAAATTTGGCAATAGGGCTTTCACTTGAAAATTTTTATGTAGGGCTTTTAGATGTTGACCTGCACGGACCAAATGTCCCTAAGATGCTCGGAGTTGAGAAAGGGGAGCTTCAGAGGAGGCCTGATGGCACAGTAGGGCCTGTTTACTATTCTCCAAACCTTAAATTTATGTCTGTTGAGCCTCTTCTCCCCAAAAAAGATTCTGCTGTAATGTGGCGAGGGCCATTAAAGATGAGCGCAATCAGGCAATTTATATATGATATAGAATGGGGCAAACTGGATTATCTGGTAATTGACGCCCCTCCCGGCACAGGTGATGAGCCAATGACAATTGCCCAGACAATCCCTGACGCCTTTGCCGTTGTAGTTACAACCCCTCAAGAGGTATCACTGTTGGATGTGCGCAAATCAATAAGTTTCTGCGAACAGGTCGGGATGCCGGTAGTCGGAATTGTTGAAAATATGAGCGGGATGCTCTGTCCGCATTGCGGAAAGACTATTGACGTATTTAAGCGAGGCGGGGGCGTAAAACTCGCCGAAGAGCTTAATATCCCGTTCTTGGGCCGTATCCCTGTTGATCCAAGGGTTGTTACTACTGGTGATGCAGGAAAGCCCATAATCGCCACATACCCCAACAGCCATACTGCTGAGGCATTTGAAACGCTTGTAAGAAATGTAATAAATGCCACTCAGGCAATTAAAGAAAGGCTTATAGAAGAGGCAAAAGAGAGGCAAAAGGCCAAAAAACAAATGAAGTGATATTTATATAACCTCTTATAAAAGATAAACATCAATAAGAACTAATTGAGATGCTTGCCATGCATAAACGGTTTATTTGCTAATATAGAGGACAATTTATTTGTTCCTAACAACCATATTGACAAACCTCCTTGTTTAAGATAGCATATTTGAAAATGGAATAAAAATTCTCCTATCCCATAGGGAATCCGGTGAAAATCCGGAGCGGGCCCGCCACTGTAAGTGGGGACGAACGCCCAATTGGGCCACTGGCAGCTACTTTACTGCTGGGAAGGCCGGGCAAGTAGGTTGAGCCACAAGCCAGGATACCTATGGAAAGGGGTAAATGCCTTTATTCTTTGGCGTGGGACCTGAAGAAGAGGCAAAGAAAGTGGCAAGCCTATGCGGGCAAGGCCGGGCCAAAAGCTCGGCCTTTTCTTTTTTCTCCTTTCTTTTCCTTTTCTTCATATATTTCCTTGCATATAGTCCCATGTCATGTTACTAAGGCCTCAATAAAGTGTTATTTATTTTATATTGGTGTTATCTTTGTTGTGTCTGTCATAATGAGGGAGCTTTAAAGAGTGGACAGATATGATGAAAGGTAACAGCCAGAAAAAACAAATAAAAAAGGAGGGGATTTTTTATGAGGTATTTTTTTAAGGCATTAGGGGCATTGGTTGCATGTTGTATGTTTTTGTTGGCGTTTAATGGGGTATCCTTTAGCGAAAGCGCTGAGAGCTATGACTCGCTAAAGGCCCAGATAAGGTCTCTTATTGACCAAAACAAGACATTGATGGAGAGGTTAAAGAGGGTTGAGGCAGAATTAGACAGATTAAAAGCAGACAAAATTAGCTCAAATGAACAGGTCAAAGGGACAGAGGGGGATGAAGGAGGCTTCTTAACAGAGGCAGAAAGGCGTATAAGATTATCAGGGCTTTTAGAATTTGGGGCAGTCTATAGAAATACTTCTTTTAACGGAGATGACGATGTTGACGAAAGCGATATCGCAATGACTACGGTTGAGCTTGATATCTTCGCCAAGGTAAACAAATGGACACATGTAACAGGAGTTTTACTCTATGAGGACCCGAGTTTTACCTCAGATGAGACAAGTTTTGATGTTGATTCAGGCTCTGTAATATTTGGGGCTGATGTTTCTGATTTTACGCTCACATTAGGAAAGGTCTATGTGCCTTTTGGCGCTCTTTTTACGCATTTTCCCGATGATCCTCTAATAGACAGCCCTCTTACCCTCTTATTGGGCGAGACCAATGAAAAGGCTGCCATTTTAGAGTATGCATTTGATGGCATTACCTTCTCAACCTATGTATTTAATGGGGATGTTGAAGAGATTGGCGAGGATGAAAATGTCATTGAAAGTTATGGATTTGATATCCACCTTGAATACGGTATAGACCTTTCAGGGCTCAATTTTTATAAACGAGGTGAAAAGTTCAGGCATGACCCAAAGACATGCGTGGATTTTATGATCGGGGCATCTTATATCTCAAACCTTGCTGACTCTGATTTCATCTCAGATGCCATTGGAGGGGTGATTGACGACTATGTAGGCGGCATAGACTATTACGCGCACTTAGAACATTGCGGCTATTTTATTGACGCAGAGTTCATGGGAGCGACTGACAGATTTTCAAGCTCAATACTATCCTCCGGCAGAGGCGGGGCAAAGCCCTATGTGTGGAATATTGAGGCAGGTTTTAATTATGACTGGTGGAAAAACTTAGAGGTTGCCTTTAAGATAGCTGGCTCACATGACGCTGAGGCCCTCGGCTTTCCGGAAAAACGCTATGGTCTCAACCTGAATCAGGACATTTTTGAGGGAATAGTTATGTCCTTAGGGTATATTCACGATGAATACGAAGACAATGACATAGAAGAAAGAGATGATAGGGACCTTGTATTTGGACAGATGGCAGTTGAATTTTAACCTGTTGGCCATTACCCTTCTTCTCCTGTTATCTTTCCCCTCTCAGGCCATTTCGTCTAAAGCTGATACGCTGGGAGGGGAAATCAAGATTATAGATGACAGAGGGGTAGAGATTACGCTCTCTCATGAGGCAAAGAGGGTTATATGCCTATATGGGGCATTTAATGAAATAATATATGCGTTACGCAAATCAGATGTCCTGATAGCAAGGACAAAGGCAGATAAAACGCCTGAATCCATATTGGCTCTGCCTCAAATTGGCACTCATATGAGGCCCAATGTAGAGATGATAATCTCTTTAATGCCTGATATAGTATTTCAGAGCACGGGAAGAAAGGCAGCTCTTGAGCCTGTAAAGGCCATTGAAAGGCTCGGGATAAAGGTAGCTGTATTTAACCCCAATTCTCTAAAAGGGCTTTACAGGACAATAATGCGTATCGGGACAGTTATCGGGGCGAAGAACAGGGCAGTTCAACTAATTACATCAATGCGGGAAGATATAAAAAAAATCAGCGATATAAAAACTGGTAAACACAGAACAACGGAGGACAAAGCAGCGCCTAAGGTATTTTTTGAGGTTCGTTACCCGAATCTGCTTGGGGCAGGGGGCAAAAACATAGTAGATGAGGTGATAAGGCTTTCTGGAGGAGAAAACTGCTTTTCAAATATAGCCAAAAAATTTGTCCGCCCGCAGTTTGAGATGCTGCTTGCGTGTAATCCTGATGTTTATATTATTCAAAAAGGCCCAATGAACAAAAGGCCCATTCCCCCTGTAAAAAGGCCCAACTATACAATGCTTAAGGCCATAAGAGAGAAGGCAGTATTTTATGTAGAAGAGAGCCTTTTTTCACGCCCTACCCCAAATATTGTAAAGGCAATAAGGATATTAAGAAATATTATAGAAAATCATAAGAAAACAGGGTACAGGACATATTAAATAAAAAATGAAGGCCATTATAATTGCTGGCACTCATAGCGGGGTAGGAAAGACTACTATAACCCTTGGCATATTAGGCGCCCTCTATAAAAGGGGTATCATGCCTCAGGCATTTAAGGTTGGCCCTGATTTTATTGACCCTACCCTCCATGAGCTTATCACGGGCAGGAGAGGAGAAAATATAGACTCATGGATGTTTAGCGAGGGTGAAGTAAGGCGCATATTTAATAAATGCCTTGCCCATTCGCAAATTGGCATCATAGAAGGCGCGATGGGGTTATTTGACGGAGCGCCGTCTCCTCATCTTCCTCAAGATACCGCTAACAATCCCTGCGATTATGCTTATAACGCCCCACCCCTTGGCTCAACTGCACATATAGCCCAGATACTGTCTGCGCCAGTCGTCCTTGTAATTAATGCGCATGGCATGGGAAGGTCAGCCCTTCCCCTTATAAAGGGATTTTGCGACTTTAATCCAAATGTGATGATAAAGGGCATTATATTTAATAATGTTGGGAGCATTCATCATATAAAATATCTTAAAAAATGCGTTTATGAAATGATGCCTCAATTAACGGTTCTCGGCGGCATACCAAGAGAAGAGGCCATAAAAATACCGTCAAGACACCTTGGACTGCACATGGGACAACACATTCAAGGCGATGCAAGAGATGACTTGCTGGATAAAATAACATCTATTATAGAGCAACATATTGATATTAATAAGCTGCTATCTATTTCTTCCCTGTCCTGCAATCAGCCGTCAGAGGCAGGAGATATAACACATACTGACATCACAGAAGTTACTGACAAATATGATGTAACAATAGGCATACCCCTTGATAATGCCTTTTGTTTTTATTATCAAGAAAACCTTGATATCTTAAAGAGGCTCGGGGCAAGGCTTGCATTCTTCTCTCCCATAAGCGATAAAAGGCTTCCTAAAATAGACGCCCTTTATATTGGCGGAGGCTATCCTGAGCTTTATGCAAAAGAATTATCAAAAAATATCAATATGTTAAAAGAGATAAGAGAAAAATTGTCTTTTGGGATGCCCTGTTATGGGGAGTGTGGCGGCATGATGTATCTTTCAAAGGGGATATATAAGGACAATGAATTTTTCCCTATGGCGGGCGCACTGCCATTTGAGATAAAAATGGATACGAGGTTATCATCTCTTGGTTATAGAGAAGTATCGCTAAAAGACGACTGTATAATAGGAGGGGCGAAAGAGGTTGCAAGGGGACATGAATTTCATTATTCTCAAATAGTTAATAGAGATGATATTGAAAAAGACAGTATAAGGGACGCCTATGTTGCAAGGGACGCTATGGGAAGACGCAGGGGAGATACCGGCATTGTAAAAGGTAAAATTGTAGCAAGCTATGTGCATATCCATTTTTTGAGCAATATAAATATAGCAAGGACATTTTTGAGAAACGCCCAATATTTTAAGACAAGGCGAAAATGAGTTGTTGATCCATGAATACTATAAGACAGCAGATAAACTATCTGAAATCGCCAGCGGCTATTGAAGAAGAGAGCTTTAGGATAATAGACTCCCTTGTTGGCCCCTCAATGCGAGAAGCTAATATGGGAGAGCTTGAAGCGGAGGTCTCAAGGCGCGTAATCCATACGACAGGCGATAAAGACTTCTGGAAGATTATGCGTTTTTCCAAAGACGCCTGTGATATTGGCATATCAGCCCTTTATACAAAGACCCTCTTATTTACCGATACCATGATGCTCCTTTCAGGACTGGGCAAAAAGAGGCTCGACTCCCTTGGGATAGAGGCAATGTGTCTATTAAATGAATCAGAGCTTAGTTTGACTGCAAGGGAACGGGGGATTACAAGGACATCCGCCGCTATAGAGCTTATATTATCAAGGTTTCCTGTTGAAAATATTGCAATCTTTGCAATTGGAAATGCCCCAACCGCGCTATTCACGCTCCTTGAGCGCCTTAATGCCAAGACCCCATCCATGCCATTTCTCATAATAGGCACGCCTGTAGGTTTTGTCGGCGCAAAAGAGGCAAAAGAGCTTTTAATCTCAAGCGGCTATCCTTATATCACCTGTGAAGGGACAAGGGGAGGATCAACTATTGCGGCATCAATTGTAAATGCGCTTTCAATAATCGCCATAAGAAGACAGGGGACAGAAAAGGAGAAAAATGCGGCATGGGGATAAAAACTAATATCGGAACCCTTTATGGAGTTGGAGTTGGACCGGGGGAGCCTGACCTTATTACCTTAAAGGCGATAAATATATTAAAAAAGGTGGATATGATATTTGCCGCATCTTCAAGCGCCAATGAACATAGCATAGCGCTGTCAATAGTAGAACGATTTGTTGAGAATAAAGAGGTTATCCCCCTCTCTTTCCCGATGACAAGCGATAAGGAGACATTAAAGAGGGCGTGGGGCGAGAATGCAATGCAGGTTATAACTGAACTAAAGAATGGAAAAGATGTTGCCTTTATCACCCTTGGGGACCCTCTTACATATTCAACCTTTATCCACCTTATGAGAACGATAAAAGAATTTGACCCTCATATCACTATAGTAGCAGTGCCGGGGATAACATCTTATAATGCTGCTGCTGCAAGGTTTAATGTCCCTATAGCGCAGGCTAAACAGGGATTTTATGTCATCTCAGGGGTTGATGGAGGGGGAGAATCATTAAAAACCGCTTTATCATCAAATAATACGGTATTTATATTAAAAAGCTATAAAAAATTTAATAAAATTCTAAATATTATAAAAACGGCAGGCAGGTTACAGGATGCAATTATGATATCCAACCTGGGCCTTGAAGATGAAAGGTCAATTACTGACTTATCAAGCCTTAAATCTAATGCTGATATAACCCCTTCCTATTTAAGTCTCATTATTGTAAAGCCTAAATCCTATGCGGCAGAAGAAGACAAAAGTAGATTTTAAGCGAACAAATAAGGGGGCGGGTGCTAACAAAGGCCGATTCCTTTTAATTCTTGGGGAGTCATTATATTTTAATTTAAAATAGTTATATTCATTTTACTGGCAGAAAAACTTATGGGAAAAATTGTCTTAGCCTGTTTTTATATACTGAAAATCCTTCTAAAGACGGTGGCGACTCCATATTATGCCAATCATCCTGTCCTGTAATATGCGTATTAATTGCATTAAACTTAGTAAGCCTTATATCAATCGACCCTATATCTTTTACTGTTAAGACTACCTCGCTGGCATTTTTGGTGCCGTTATCACTTTTATATATTACCTTAACAGGAAGGTCTAATGACTCTATTGACTCTATTGTATCATTATCTTTCCAAATTACCCTTAATTTCAAATCTCCATCTTTATCATCGCTGCATATTGAAAATGTGGCATTTAGGCCATGTAGCTTATGGGTAATTATTGAGCGTTTTATAAATATCTGCTCTGTGCGCCTATTAGAAAGAATATACCTTTTGACGAATTTATTAGGGGCAAACAAAATATTTGGAATAAACTGCGCTAAACAGCCTGTTTTTTCTAAAAATGCAACCTTATCCCTTGGAAAAACCAGAATAATACCAGATTGATCCATATAGAAATGAAGCATAAGCCTTCCGAATGGGCTATAGCCCTTTAAGGATATCAGGTCATTATGTTTCAATAGCCTTATCCTCAGGGCAGGATATGACTCTTCTTTCCATGTTACCTTCAGCCATCCTTTTGCCTCAAAGTCTTTGCCTATAATCTCTTGAGGTTCGTTTAATATATCACTTTTAACTTTATACTGTGAGGTTACAGCACATCCTATGAGTATGAAAGCCAATATAATTATAATAAAATAATCTTTAAAAGACATCTAATTATGTATTACATGCCCTCTTTTAACGCCTGTTCAATTAATGGCCTTATTTCCCTTTCCGTTACCATGCCCGTATAGTGCTTTAAGATCTTTTGTCCTTTTCCTATAAGAAAATTCTGAGGCAGGGCATATATATTCCCATAATCTCTTATAACTTTTGATGTAGATAATAGCACCGGGTAGTTTATATTGAGCCTTTTAACAAAATATGGCAGTATCTTTTCGCCATCGTCATCCACTGAAATACCGATTACCTGAAATCCTCTTTCCCCAAACTCCTTTTGAAGTTTAATAAAGTCTGAGATTTCATATCTGCATGGCGGACAATAGGTTGCAAAGAAATTTAAGAGCACTACCTTGCCCTTAAAGTGGCTCAACTTTACAACGTCACCATTTAAATCTAACAGGGTAAAATCTGGCGCCTTTGATGAATTGGCAGTAGAGGTGCATGATATTGCAATAAAAGAAAACATCGCCATTATGATAAGAAACAAATACCTTTTGCCCATTATATCCTCCCTTAATCTTTTTGATTTCTCATACTTAATTTTATTCATTTAAAATTTATTTTCGCCTCCTTTAGCCGTACAGGATTCAGAACTAATTTTTTCAAGCTCTTTTATTAGCCCTACTATATAAGACGCCTCCTGTCTTAACAATGAGGCCCCCTTTTCCTTGCTGGATGCCTCGGGTCGTCCCCATATCCCCCCGGGCCAAAACGCCTTTTTATCGCGTACAATAAAATGCTTGGGAAAGGAAGGATATTCTTCTCTCCCAATGCCCTTTACAAGCTCAGGCGCTATTGCCTTAATAATAGATGTCTCTACCTCTCCTGCATGGGAATCATTAGGCGTCTCAACTATATGAGAGCAACACTCCCTTACGATATCTATAATTGAAAGGGCGCAGCAATTGAGAGCAGGGCATGTAACTATTGCCTCTTCTAATGCGTCAACAATAAATGCCATGTGAGTGCCGCCAGCATGACCTGAGAGAACAATCTGGTTCTGAAGGCCATTTTTATAAAATGAGCATACAATATCGTATATAACTCCCCTCAAGGTCTTTCCTGAAATTGACACTGTCCCAGTATGCTGGGAAGTGCTCCGACACAGGCCATACCATAAAGGAGGCGCCACAAACACATCTATAAGCCTTTCCACCTCCTCTGCTATTGCAGATGCATGCATAGCGTCCGTGCCGACAGGAAGGTGGCTGCCATGCTCCTCTAAAGAGCCTACTGGCAGAAGCAAGGTCTTGGTCTTTAAAAGCGCCTTTTCAAACTCATCCATTGTCATATCAGCAATTTTCATATCTAACCATCCATTTTCTCAAGAAAAATCTTTAAATTTTTACATCTTTTGGGCTGTCTCAGCTTTTGTATTGCGTTTGCCTCAATCTGTCTTATCCTCTCCCTTGTTACGGCGAAGTTTTTTCCTACCTCTTCAAGAGTATGATTAGAGTTTTCTCCTATGCCGAAGCGCAGCCTCAAGACCTTCTCTTCCCTTGGAGAAAGCGTTGCAAGGGCAATCCTCAACTGCTCCATAAGGTCAAGCCTTACTGCCAGCTCATCAGGGCCCGGGGTCTGTTGGTCTTCTATATAGTCTATAAGGCATGATTCATCCTCATCACCTACTGGCGTCTCAAGGCTTACAGGGTCTTTTGCTATCTTTAACAACTGTTCAACCTTTTTGGCGCTCATGCCCGTTCTCTCAGCCACCATATCAACAGTAGGCTCTTCGCCTTTTTCAGAGTGAAGCTCCTTTATCGCCCTCACAACCTTGTTTATGGCATCAATCATATGCGCAGGCACCCTTATAGTGCGAGACTGATCGGCAATTGCCCTTGTCATAGACTGCCTTATCCACCATGTGGCATAGGTGCTAAACTTATAACCCCGTCTGTAATCAAACTTCTCAACAGCCTTTATAAGCCCAATATTACCCTCCTGAATGAGGTCAGAGATGTGAAGACCCTTATAAACATATCTCTTTGCGATACTCACAACAAGCCTAAGATTTGCCTGTATAAGCCTTTTCTTTGCGGATGAGCTAATCTCAAGCCCCCTGTAAAACCTCTTTTCTACGGCCTTTAAATCCTCACTTAAAATGCCTATCTTACAAAACAACTCCCTGTCAGAACAATCCTTCAAAACCTCTAACTCCTTCTTAAAATCTGATATCACCCCATCAAAAAGCCTCTTTTCCATCCTTATATCTTTTAACATCCATGAAAGAGAATTAAGGTTTTTAATGATTTTTGTATAATTGTCTTTCCTATCTACTTTATTGACAGTATCGTTCTTTAGCTCACTTATTATCGTATCAATATTGCTGCTATTATTTATAACATCTAAAATCTCTCTATTTTCTTTATATATTTTATAAATAGAGCCGATAATATATTCACATTGATTATGACTGTCTTCTTCTCTATCATCCCCTTTAATCGGCATATCCCTACAAGGGGCAAAGTTGAGCTCCTTTGCTATCTTTAAAAGGCAAGATGCCCTTTCTAAAAAATTTTTCATAACATTTGGAAGATAAAGGCCAGCGCATAATGCCATTTTTTCGCCCTCTTCCATTTGTCTTGCGGTTTCCTGCTCCTCAGACTTAGTAAGCGGCCCTCTTGCCTTCATTTCCTTCAAATATATCTTAACAAGGTCAGAGGATGGAGATTTTCCAGCAGCCAGACGATCAATCAGCCCTACCTCATCAGGGCTCAAAATCTCATCTGACAGGCCTTCATTATCATTAATATATTCATCCATATCAATTAAGCTCTTATTAAATAATGCCTAAATCCTGATTTTATAGACAGCCATATCTATTAACCTATACCCTCCTTAACAGGGACCGGTATTCTAACATAATTTTTCAGAAATCTAATAATAATTTACCATGAAATTAATTCTGATTTTCCATCTGCCGGGATGGCGTAGGCGCCATGAATGTTTCATAAAATATTATCTTAACTTTTGCCTTATTAAAAAAGGATATAAAAGATATACAAGGAAACATGAGACTAAATATTATGAGGTTATCTGTGCAGGAGTAGTATTTGACCTGATAGAACTGCCTGAACAGGCTGTAAAATTGTCATTCATGCTATTTTCAAGAACAACAGCATGAAATAATAACATAAATATCTCTTAAAAACTCTGAAAGATTATCATCAGATGCATACTGCAGTATGTCTAATCTATTTAAAATTAATACATGCAGACTTTAGTCTTTTTAAATCTTCTGAATCAGCAAGATCAATATCAATATTACCATTCAAGTAAAAATCAACATAGGAATATAAACAAACTTTGCCTGCTCCCAATTCACCTATTGCCCAAAAATAATCTGGAAATTTTAATAGGCTTTCTTCTGCAGCTATGGATGAATATCTCCATGCCTTAATATCATTTAATGAACCACAATTATAAGATTTAAATTGAAATTGAGATGATAAATAATAACATAAAGGATTTGAAATTTTATCAGAAACAAGGGTCATAACGACATATTGCTCTACCATTGAAGAACAACCTTCAGATTTAATTTTAAAATCAAACATTACGCCATCAGCACTATTACTGGGATAATCAATTTCATTTTTATCTAACACTTCAAGCTTATAGTTGCATAATGAAGGCGAGGTTTCAGATATAATTCTTTCTTCAGGTTGAGGTGGCTCAGAAATAGAGTCTGATGAACAATAATTAGTAATTTCAACGTAAGAGGCCGGATAAGATGTATCTATTGCTTCCCACTCTGATAAGGGACGATGATATATATCCTGTATATCTGGTGAAGATGTTAAAGGTTGCTCTACAACTTTAAACAAATAAAACCCTGTCTTATTGCCAATATCCTGGCGTGCAATAATAAATTCTATCTGAGCAGGAGCCTTAACAAAATAAATTCTATCTGATGGCCCTGTTGCTGGCACGCCAATAAATTGTAAAAAACTTCCATAACCAAGATTCATCCAAAATTCTGGGTCCGTATTATAGTTTACTACTGTTGTACTATCTGGCATTTCATATTGAGAATATGCCTTTGTATCATAAAGACCATCTGAATAACCATATTGAGCCGGCCCCCATACTATTAAAAAATATTGATAATCAGGTAAGATGTTCAATAAATATCTATCTTCCTCCCCATCAAAATCTATTTTAGCTTTATAAACAGTATTAGGAGTTACACTAAAAGGACAGGCGTAAATATCTATGACATTAAGAAAAAGAAAAAGAAACATAACATTTAAAACTATTTTAGAAAACATCACACTACCTCTTTTATCTATTTTTCAAATAACATATAAAAAAGGGGGAATTATCCCCCTTTTTTATAACTAACTTTAATTAAAATATTACTTTAACATAGGATATGCATAGGTAAGAGAGCCAGTCCCATCCAATCCAAATACATAACCTATATATGCATTTGCATTTGTAGGCCATCTCCAACCGCTATTAGCAAAGGTAACATCCAACCATCCCTCTACATATCCTATCCCGAGATCAGCCATTGAAGCAAAGCTCAACTCATGACAAAAGGCAGTTGGAGCTGGAGCTGCAGATGGAATAACTGGAGACATATTGCTTGCATTTATAGGAGCAGTAGGAGAATTTTCTTCCATATCATAGTACGTAACATTGACTACAACACATTGATTTTTTGCTTCATTAATGGCCTGACTAATTAAGTTAGATGATGAAGTGAACGCTGTCCAGATAGTTGCACCATTATTATTGGGGAAATGTAAATGCTTAGTTGGATAAAGCACCATAATGTGAGTATCACTTTGATAATGGAGATCTGCCCCAATATTAGCTGAAACAGCGGTTTCCACTTCGGACAAACTATTAATCACTCCGTAAAAGACATCTTCACTATCATTTAGCGCCCCATCGCTATCATCTCCATCTAACCATGTTGGGCCATAAGTTGTTGCCCATGACATTGCTTGTTGATATGGAGGTAATGTTGCATCATTAGCATTATAGAGATAGTCTCTTGCCTCAGCAGTTGAAGCGACAAAATTGCTATCATGTAATATAACACCCGCATCACGTGCGTAATTGTCTCCATCTCTGTGGAATCCAGCAACATTAGTCCTAAAATTTTGAACTGCTATTGCAGGCATTGCAATTTCACTCCCATTGAGGTAAGTATAGACAGTTCCCTTTAAAATATTCCCTACATCGCTTAGTGCAGGGACTGTTACTGTAGTAATAGCAGTAGGCCTTGTAGCAGGAGATACTTCATTCCATATATACCATGACCAGGCATTTATAGACTGTCCTGCGGCTACCAACTGTTCTGCGACGGATTCAGATAAACCATTTAATACAGCCTCACCAAAGACTTCTACATATCCAAACATAATTTCATGCTCAAGTTCAGCTGGAGTAAGAATATTCCTTTCTGCATCTAAGGTTGAACGAGAAAATTCTGTGGACAAAGTTCCATCATAGTCTTCTGTCAAGGGATTATAACGAAAGCTTGCATCAGAAGAGACAATTTTAGCGCTCACTAATAAACCAGCCTCCGTTACTGGCTCTACTGACATAGACACTGCATCAAAAGGAGACATCACCACATCAAAATCCCTCACCTCACGGCTCAAAATACTTGTTCTAAAACGGACATGAGCCTGCACATAATTCCCACTAGTATTGATTAATACGATCTTATTATTAGAACCGGAGCCAGTATAATACATTGGAAAAACAAGGGCATCTCCTCCGCCCCCATACACTACAGGCCCAACCGCGTGACCTGTGACAGGGATCATTAATAGACCCACCAATAAAAATAACATTACACTTAACAAACTTTTAATCTTCATAAAAAAACCTCCTTTAAAATAATTTCTGTTTGTTATAAAAATCAATTACTGCCTCTTTTAAAAAATAAAGAACATAAAAATTAACCTTACACACTTTAAATTTTAAAAATACTTATTTGATAAAGTGCACTACCGTCTTCCCCTGTAGCCTAAAAGCTATCACCCCCTTATGTATTTTTAATATCTTCCTTGCCTTATTAAATATAATTAGATATACTCAAAAATAACATTAGTCAATAAAAAAATAGCCTCAATCACGTTTTTATTTTATCTGATATTGAGCAAAACCGAAATGTCGGCATATAACCTTGTTGGCCAAAAATAGCCATTTTACCCATTTAAGGTGACGATAATTTTATATTTAACTCTGCCCCCTCATCACCCACAACAACTATTTTCTCAAATAAAGAATAAAACTCGCCAGTTGTCAAGAGGATTTTATAAAATCCTTTTTCACTCACCCCTAATAAATACCTCCCTGTCTCATCTGTAATGGTCTCTTCAATAGAATCTTTCCCAAATAACATTATATGAACCCCTTCTCTCCCCTCTCCCATGTCAAATGCCCCGTTTCCATTGATGTCCTCAAATACTACGCCAAATACTGTAAGGGATGGATCTCTTCTCTTTAAAAGATCACAAGTAAGGACTACTGCCTGCATTTCAGGAAAGCTGGCAATTGATACCTGACCTATGCTGACCCCTATGCCTATTTCCTTTATATCAGGTGAAAAGAGTTTTAGCATTAAAGGGTTTGAGCTCAGTTCCTCATATAAGAGATTGCTAGTTAGCGTCAAGGCTATAATATCTGATGGCATAATCTTATCAAGCAGCAATAGCCCAAGCGCCTCTTCCCCCTGTATAGGCTCAAGGCCCGCCTCTTCCATACGCTGAAATGGCGTTAGGCCATTCAAGTCATTATAAGAATAGTAGATGTTTTCTATCATATCCTTAGAGTGAAAGGAGGCAAGCATTTGTAAACGAGGGTTTGGAGAGATGGGCATAAGCCCGTTTTGAAATAATGACCATAACCTTTCACCCGCCCTTCTCCTAAGGTCATCTAAGTCAATGCCCAGCATCTGGGCAAAGGCAATAGGATTCTCTCGCGCCCTGTTTATAAGATAAAATGTCTGCGTTTCTATATAAGATGGTCCATAGGCATAATATGTTGATGCCTCTTTGCTTGTATCTTGCAATAACCCGCCCTCAAGCTCTATGGCATATAGCTGACCGATGCCCGCGCCTATAATGCACCAATAAATAATACTTATTATAATTGGCCAAATCCACTTCATCATCCATCACCCTTTATGGCTTTCTATCGTCAGGCATTAAAAGCAATATATATGCCAAGCCCTTTTATCTC
>JALWQB010000144.1 GCA_026994795.1 Deltaproteobacteria bacterium | reverse complement strand
AAGTATCTCCTGGCTCATTACCTGTCACCTCTTTGATGATAGATTAAATCAATAAAATCTAATTTAACATATTGAAATCATAATATCTATAGCTTTTTTATTTTTTTTAAGTGGTGATTTAGGGTATCTTCCATCTTATTTTATTTAAATACTGCAATCCCGAAGGGCGGGAAGTCGGCCATGAATATAATATGATGTTCAGCAAAAAAAAGTGAGGTCTTATGGACAGGCGGCAAGATTGTATAGAAGGCATATATTAGGCCGCTTCGCAAGGCAGGCCACCCTTGACCGTCCCTAAACGGCATGGTTTTGGAGGGGTGGTTTTGAGGGTTATACTGGGAAGATGAGGCTCATTGTTCCTCTATACAAATTGCGTATTATACCATACATTTTTATTTGCTATTTTTACTGCGAAACTTTAGTATTTAAGATGATAATTAACCTTAAAGAGGAGGAATATTTATATGGAGCTTTCTGCGCTTATTGAGAATATAAAAAGACTATCAATGGAAGATTTTAAGGAGTTATTAATGTGGCTGGATGAGTATGAGGCCCAAAAATGGGATGAAGAGTTTGAACGAGATGTAAGGGATGGAAAGTTAAATAAAATAGCTCAACAAGCACTAAATGATTTTCAAATGGGAAAATGTCGTCCTCTTTAACGCACTATACATCTCCAAGTTTTTGGGAGGCATACGATAATTTGCCGTCAGAAATTAAAAAAGTGGCTATAAAAAACTTTACATTATTAAAGAAACAACCTGATTATCCATCATTACATTTTAAAAAAGTGAAAAATTATTGGTCAGTAAGGGTAGGAAGGCGATACAGGGCATTAGGTATAGAAAAAGAGGGGAATATAATCTGGTTCTGGATTGGTAAACATTCAGACTATGAAAGATTAATTTCTTTATCTCATGTCTCTTATGAAAATTTTTTATATCATTAAGGTCTTGACAATTTACTTGTGTTGGCTATATGGTAAAAGAAAACTGAAAGGAGTTTTTTAAAAATGAACAAAAGGGAGGCAGGAAGAGTTGCTAAAGATTTTACAAGACGTCTGCAAAAGTCTATTGAGGAAAAATTGCCTAATGTGCGTTTTAAGCCAATAGAAGGAGAATATTTTTTCTCAGTAGATGCTATTGGAGGAACAGGGGAGGATGATACGCAATGGGCAATCCCTGAGCCCAAGCCCAAATTGCTCCCTGAAGGTGTTTATTTTTCTTTCTGGCCAGCAGGAGATACTGTCGACATCAGGTGGAATAACTGGGAGAAACTATATCTTCATTTTGATCTCAGCTTTGAAAACGCCGAGTATTTGTTAAAAATTAAAAGAGAAGAATGGAGGAAAAAGATAGATGATATTATAGAAAATTTCATAAAAAATCATAATGAATTTGAACAGTTAAAAGAAATAGAACTAAAAAGTGAAGGATCAAACCAAAATGGACTAATAATTTGTTTTACTGTAGGCACGATTGAAAAGAGTCAGATAGAGAATAAGTCTATTGATGAGTGCATAGAAGAGACTGCTGAAAACATAAAATTGGCCTATAATTTCTTTAAACATAAGGATTTTTGGGAGGCAATGTATACTAATTGTATATTTAAGGAAGAGGAAGCAAAAATAAAAAGGAGGGAAAAAAGAATGATAGAAATAAAAAAAAAGTGATAGACATTCTTAAAGATTTTAAACAGATTATCCTGTATGGTCCTCCTGGGACAGGGAAGACCCATTTAGCCGAGGAAATAGCCGAGGAATTGACAAACAAGAAAGATGACAACCATGGCCTTGTCCAGTTTCATCCATCATACAATTATGAAGATTTTGTCAGGGGCATCACTGTAGAAACAGCGGATAATGCAGTCAGGTATGTTACAAAAGACAAAAAATTTGTGGAATTTTGCAAAAAGGCCCAGCAAGCTGAAGATGATAAATTTGTGCTCATTATTGATGAGATAAACCGTGCTGACATAGCGTCAGTGTTTGGCGAGTTGATTTATGCCCTTGAGTATCGTGGTAATAAAAAAAAGCCAGTCTCCCTCCCCTATCCCATAGAAGGCGATGATAAACTTACTGTCCCTAATAATCTCTACCTAATTGGCACTATGAACACCGCAGACCGCAGTATAGGCCGTCTTGACTATGCAATAAGGCGCAGGTTTTGTTTTTATCAGATGTTACCTGACGAAAATTTCATTAAGCATGAGAGGGCAATTGAACTCTTTAGGGCAGTTGCAACATTGTTTGGTAGAGATGTCTATAAAAAAGAAAAAGATGCTGATTACAAAATCCTCTCTCCTGATTATCGCTGGCAGGATGTCTTGCCAGGACACACTTATTTTATCAGTAAAAAACATTCTAATGGTGCCCAGAAGGATGCCAAAAAGGATGCCCAAGAGGAAGTGGATGATATAGCAAAACAATTCACTTATCAAGTTTGGCCTCTTTTGATGGAATACTATCAAGATGGGGTGTTGATTGAACATCCGAAGTCAAAACTTGAGGATGTTATTAAAGAGGATATTTTTAATGATGAAGATGTTGACTTAGAAAAGGTAAAAAGATTTCTTAAATCAGGTCATTGATACAAATGGGAAAAATTATTGAAGAGCTGGAAGAATATGGGGCTAAGACATTAAGCCTTACATCAGGGCTATTGAGCGAAAATATTGACCAATGGCTTGATGAAAAAAGGTTAGAAATAATCTTACAGGATGATGATAAGACCTACACCCTCAAGGCATCGCATTATGTAGGATTAATCCCCATTTCTAATGACCTAATTTTGCGCATAAGACCTAAAAGGAGCCCTGATGGGACATATTTTGAGCTTCAAATGCTTGAAGATTGCCTCAAAATGCCTGAGCTTATAAGGCGCATCTTTCCAGAAAATAAAAAGCCCCTGTTTGAGTGGCTCTATGATGCAGAGCCAATTGAAATAAAAGGGCAACAACAGGCACGGGCAGCTATTTTATTTTTAATAGTTACATTCCTTAAGGAGCTTAAGGTTCTTTGCAAAAGACATCTACGCGGCAAGTTTCCACGAATAAGGCGCAATTTGAATGGAAAAGTAAAAGGTAGAATTAACATTAAACACCATTTTAAAGATAATGTCGTAAAAGGAAGGGCAGATAGAATTTATTGTGATTTTAATGTCCATTCTATAGATGTGATTGAAAATAGAATATTGAAGGCTGCCCTTGAAAGGAGTAAAACATACTTAAGATTTTCTAAGACAGGCTTTATTGATGCCTCTACCCCCATCAGTCATATATGGGAGCTCATCAATGAATGCAGTAATTATCTTTCTTCTGTAAGATTAACGCGCATCTATCCCTCAGATTTTCATGGCCTCGTCTTTTCTGGCCTTATGAAGCCTTATAAGATGCCCATTGTATTGGCGAAAAATATCTTAAACTTACTTGGTTTCAATCCCGACTCTGATGGCCCAAAAAGAGATTGGAGTGTAAGATTTTATCCATATATTATGGATATGAATCTCCTTTTTGAATACTATTGCGAACTAATGCTCAGAGAAAAAAGAGAAGAACTGACAATTCAGCCAAAGGCTCTATGGCCAGGGGAATATAATCTCAGTGACAATGGAGGGGTGTGGGTCCGCCCTGATTTTCTCTTTATTGATGGTGATAATAGACCAGTTATTGCCGATGCAAAATACAAATATAACTGGCCCCAAAAGATAAAGGATGAAAATGAGAGCTGCCGTCCAGATATATATCAGGTAGTGGCCTATTCATGCCATAAGGGAGTTCATAAGAAGCTAATTAGCCTACTTGAGCTTAACGGAAAAAGCAACTCTGAAATAGACAGGAAAAAATTGAAGATATTTATCTTCTATCCAAAAAGCTCACCTTCTCAATATGAAAAAACTCATTTTATAGATGGATTTGATGTAGGGGAATTTAAAGCAATTTCAGTGCCTATGCCATGGGATAAACAAAATTAATCTTCTGTATATTATTCAGAAAAACAGGAGATTAGTGGCGCATAATACCAATATGTGGCTCTTAGGCGTTTTGTGTGGATTTATGTGGGCAATAGCTCTTCAATAGGGGAGGCCAGAAGATAAATCATTGTGATAAAATTCTCTACATTCCTATAGCCTCTATCACGCCTCCTTGCTGCTTGAAAAATTTCGTTCAAGCTTTCTAAACGAGCATTTGTGTAATTATTGTTTCAACGATTTAATATCCTCTCTTGATGACGCTCTAAGGTCTCTAATGCCTTTTTCATAGGTCTTAATATCGGCTCATATCCTACATGCTCATTAGCTCAATTTAAAAAATGTGTTATACGCCACCGTAATAGGAGAGCGTTCTATACAACATTGTAGTGAAGACAGCTTTTCTATCTGAAATAAAAGGTTAATTTTATATGAATTATTTTTAGAACTGACTACTATATAATTTATTTAGCACCTAATAATCCACCTTATTGCCCAGTCCAGTCTTTGGGGTCAACTATATAAGGATCGTCTGAATACCAAAATTCTTTATCTCACGATTAATTTTTGCTTCCAAACAAATATCCCTCTTTGAAAGTTCCTCTTGTAAAGGACTTTGAAATGGAATATGTTTCTTCATAGGCAGCTCTTCCTTTTTTAATGTTTTTAGTAAGTTATTTTTGTCAACTATACTATTTCGGAGCTGCCTTTTTAAGTAATTTTTTTATTTTTTTCAGTAAGTTCAATACATTTTTATTTGCTATTTTTACTGCGAAACTTTAGTAATTTATTCTATGTCTTGTGAAGATGTAAACATAAAGGACACTGCTCGCGCCATAAATGAGCTTACCTGTCTTTATGAGGTAACAAGGGCGCTTTCTACCGCCCCTGACATAAAAAATGCCCTGACGGAGATACTTGAAATTTTATCTGTCCGCGCAGGCATGGAGAGGGGGGCGATTACTATATTAAACCCCAAGGCGAAAGAGCTTCAGATAGAGGTGGCAAAGGGGCTTAGCTTAAAGGCAAAGAGGCGAGGGCGGTATAAGCTGGGCGAGGGCATAACAGGGACAGTAGTCGCCACTGGAGAGCCGATAGTTGTCCCAAGAATAGGAAGCGACCCGCGTTTTTTGAATAAGACAAAGAGCAGGATGCCGGACGAGAGAGATGAGCTTTCCTTTATATGCGTGCCCATTAAGGCAGGCGATGTAGCGATAGGGGCGTTAAGCGTTGACAGGCGTTTTACTGGCGAAAATGCCCTTGAAGATGACTTGAGGCTGCTTACAATAATAAGCGGTCTTATCGCCCAGAGCGTAAAGAAACTTCAGGCAGAGCATCTTGAAAAAAAGAGCCTTCTTGAAGAGAACAGAAAGCTCAAAGAGGCATTAAGGGAACATCATAGCTTTGGAAGACTCATAGGAAGAAGCGCCCGTATTCAAGAGGTGTTTGAGATGGCGCACAGGGTATCTGCAAGCAATGCCACTGTTCTTATAAGGGGCGAGAGCGGCACGGGTAAGAGCATGATAGCCAAGGCAATCCACTATAACAGCCCGAGGGCGAAACACCCTTTTGTTACAGTCAATTGCTCTGCATTGCCAGAAACGCTTGTAGAATCAGAATTATTTGGCCATGAAAGGGGGGCGTTTACCGGGGCGATACAGGCCAAAAAGGGACGGTTTGAAATGGCCGATAAGGGCACCATCTTTTTAGATGAAATAGGGGAACTGCCTATTTCTGTCCAGATAAAGCTCTTGAATGTGCTTCAGGAAAGGGAGTTTTTAAGGGTAGGCGGCCAGAGGCCAATAAAGTGTGATGTCCGCATAGTAGCGGCGACAAATAAAAATCTTGAAAACGCCCTTGAGCAGGGGCAGTTCAGGGAAGACCTTTACTACAGGCTCAATGTCTTTCCCATATACATACCCCCTTTGCGTGAGAGAAAGACTGATATACTCCTTTTAGCAGAGCATTTCCTTGAAAAATACACAAAACAGAACAATAAGAGCATAACTGGCATATCTCCATCTGCCATTGACCTTCTTATCCAGCACCGCTGGCCGGGGAATATAAGAGAGCTTGAAAATTGCATAGAAAGGGCAGTCTTAATATGCGATGAAGATACTATACGCTCTCATCACCTGCCCCCAACCCTTCAGCCATCAAAGACAATTGGAGGCAGGCGGGAAGAAGGGTCTCAATCGCTAAAAGAAAGGGTGGCATCCTTTGAAAAAGAGCTTATAATTGACGCCCTGAGAAAGGCGAAGGGCAACCAGACAAGGGCGGCTCAAATGCTGAAGACCACATTGAGGATTATAAACTATAAGATACAGAAATATGGGATAACGCCATCTGATTTTAAGACGCCTAAAGAGGCGGTCATGCAGGGTTAAGCCACGGGATATGTTACGGAATATACAAGAAGAGATAGGGGATATAGAGACTGCAGAAGGGACAGAAGACAGATTATATTACCCTGATTCTATAAAAAAAATCAAAGGAAAACCAATAAGGCTGATACAGCAGAGCCTGTTTAATGACATCATGCCCAAACCCCTTATTATCCCTCGTCCAAGACATTGCATAAGCAGAAAGTCAATGGATAAAGATGCCCTGAGGGTATTGTATGGCCTTAAAGACAATGGTTATACATCTTATCTTGTAGGGGGGAGCGTAAGAGACCTTTTGCTCGGCAAGCCCCCAAAGGATTTTGACATAGGCACAAACGCAAGGCCGCATGAGATAAAAAAGATATTCAGGAGAAGCCGCATAATTGGCAAGAGGTTCAGGATAGTGCATGTTTACTTTGGCAAGAATAAGATAATAGAGGTCAGCACATTCAGGAGACAGACAGAATTTGATGACAGGGAAGCGCTGTTAAACGGAATGAGCGATGAAGAGATATATGGAAGCCCGATGGAAGATGCCTTCAGGCGCGATATTACAATAAATGGCCTGTTTTATAATATAGAAGGCTTTAGCGTAATAGATTTTGTCGGGGGTGTAAGAGACCTTGAGCGCGGCATAATACGGGCTATCGGAGAGCCTTCAAGGCGCTTTTTGCGCGACCCTGTAAGGATGATGAGGGCGGTGCGCCATGCAGCGCGCACAGGTTTTATGATAGAAGAAAGGACATGGGAGGCGATATGTCAGCATGCAGCCAAGATCGCCCTTTGCTCCATACCAAGGGTGAGGGATGAGTGGCTAAAGGATATAAAAAGCGGCTATTCAAGTATATGGATGGATTATCTCTTAAAAAGCGGCTTATTTGAGCCGATATTCCCTGTATATTCCCGTATTATAAAAAAGACTGGAAATGATGCAATAAAGCTCTTGAAAGGTCTTTTAAGGGCGATTGATAAGAGGGTGATGGAAGATGGTCAGGATGCAGTCTCTGACCCGCTTGTCCTCTCCTTTCTCCTCTATCCTGCCCTGAGATTTCATCCTTTATGGAGGCGCTTTAAGAGCACAAGGCTCAGATGGCCTACTATTGAGATAAGGGCGCTTATAGATGAGATAATAGCCCCTTATGACTTTAGGCGCTGGGTAAGGGATGAGACATCTCAGATATTATCAAATCAATTCCCTATCGGGCTGTGCCATAGCCAGTCGCGCCTTCCCAAAAGGGTGTGGTCAAAGGCAGTCTTTTTAGATGCCCTGTTTCTTTATAATACCGTGAGGGCAATAGAAGATAAGGATGTATTTGAGATAAGGGGGATAGATAACTTTCCAGTAAGGGGAGAGCTACGACATCATCATGGAAAAAGGGCGATGAATATCTATAAACAGAAAAAAAATCGTTATAAAAACAGTAAAAACGGGAAACATGCTGGAAAGGATAGCAATAAAGGTAAAAATACTGAATGAGGAGAGACTTATATGAAACTTAGACAAAATGCAAAAGAGCTCGTTTTGCTTCAAATAGATGGCATGGGCACTATAATTGGCGAGATAAGATATAATAAACAGACGGAAACAGCTATATTTACCCTTGAAAAATCTGCTTTTTTTGACCTGTATTTCCCATGCGTTCTTATGTATGACCAAAGACAGGGGACTGTTGTAAGGCCGCATATATTATCTGTAATTACAGCGAGCACAATTCGCATCCAGCGGACAAAGGTATCGTGTTTTGTGCTCGGAGATGAAATTTCATCTGAAATTGTTGAACAATATTATAATATATTAAAAAGTTTTGGTCTTATGGAAGAGCAGGAAGAGACACGGCCTATAAGGCCGACCCCGCCTGATGATGACGGGAAAGGCGGAGACAATGGCCCAAAGGGGAGCCCCCGAATCATTACGCTTTCTGATAAGAGGAAGAAATAAGAAGGGGGGGCGCCGCAGGACATGCTTCCATACCCCTCTATAGACCCTGTTGCATTCAAGATAGGCCCATTTGCAGTAAGATGGTATGGGATTGCCTATCTAATTGGCTTTCTTGCATCATGGTGGCTTGTAAAAAGACAGATATTAAGCGAGCTATACTTGTCAAATAGGGAATTAACCTGTCCTTCAGGGCGGAAAAAGGGAGAAACTGGCCTAAATGACAATGGAAAACCTGAACATACTAAAGACAGAGCAGAAAGGGAGCTAAGATTACTTGAATCCCTTGTAACATGGCTTGTAATGGGGGTAATCGTAGGCGGAAGGCTTGGTTACTGCCTATTGTATAATTTGCCTTATTATCTTTCTCATCCCATTGAGGCGTTTGCAACTTGGCATGGCGGCATGAGCTTTCATGGCGGCCTATTAGGGGCTATTACAGGGGGGATTATCTTTGCTAAAAGACATCAAGAGCCCTTTTTAAAATGGGCAGACCGTTTTGTCTTTACTGTCCCAATAGGGCTCTTCTTTGGAAGGATTGCCAACTTCATAAATGGAGAGCTTTTTGGAAGGGCCTCATCTGTCCCGTGGGCAATGGTATTTCCAATGGGCGGTAATATCCCGAGACACCCTTCTCAATTATATGAGGCGATATTAGAAGGGCCAGTCCTTTTTGGTATCCTCATGTATATAAAAAAGAGAAGAAATGCTGTATTACGCAATAACGAACAGTCTCTTATAAAAGGCTCCCCTAAAGGCATAGATGGCTATGGCGGGGCATTAGGTATATTTTTGATTTCTTATGGTATAATAAGATTTTTTGTAGAGTTTTTTAGAGAGCCTGACCCTCAACTGGGATTTATAGCGTTTAACTGGCTTACAATGGGGCAGCTGCTATCACTGCTGATGGCGATAGGAGGATATATCCTGCTTAAATCCTGTACGGCAAACCTGTATCACGTATAACGAAATCTGTTATTTTGTCTATTTCATCCGAGCTAAAGACCATTATTGATACTGAGGCAGATATTTGAGGATATATTGCATCCTTATCATCTGATACGATTGCAACAACATTTTTTAATCTTCTGAACAAGAACCCCTCGCTCACCCCCCTTCTATATACCTCTATTTTTTTTATCTCATCACAGCCCTTAAGGCCTTCTAATATAAAGAGATCGCAATCAGGCATAAGCGCCCCAGCTAATTTTTTTAATATATCAGGCAAGCTATCTGTATTGGCCATAGGCATATTAAACGATATAGACATGCCGTCAGCCCCTATAATGGCGTGGGGATAAAGGTTGTCCTGTTTAAAATGCCATGAGTCAGAGTCGGTTTTATCAAGCTCAATGAGTTTATGTTTTGTGTGTTTTATGATGGCAGGTACAATGCCCTTTTCTCTAAGGCATCTTGCCACCATTCTTATTAAGGTGGTCTTTCCAGAGTTATGATGGCCAATAAATGATATTGCCTTCATGTCATTATTTGTCTTCTGATGAATGCCCGTTTTAACAATCATATTCCCTCTTTTTTATCTCATTAGGAAACTATCCGGCCAAAGGCAAATTGTTCACTTTTAGCATATCTTTTTCCCATGAACCGTCTGTTGTCAACTAATAAAATGGAGGACAATTTATTTGTTTCTAACATATATAAAAATTAAACTTGCAACCCTTTGAAAATTTCTCTAATATACTCCTAAAAATTTAAGGAGTATATTCATGAAATTTAAAAGGCTTCTAATGCCTATATTAGAAGAGGCCATTAAAGAATTTCCTGCCGTCTTTATCGCTGGCGCAAGACAAGTTGGAAAATCAACGCTTGTCATGGAGATCTCAGATAACTACGTAACTTTTGATGATATAAATGCATATCTGTCTGCCAAAAATGATCCAGTGAGATTTATTAACACCTTAAAAATACCTGTTGTTTTAGATGAAGTCCAAAAAGTTCCTGAGATATTTAATGTTCTCAAGCAGAAAATAGATGAAAATAAAAAGGCAAATCAGTTCCTCCTTACCGGTTCCATTAATCTACTTAGATTTTCAAATGTAAAAGAAAGCCTTACAGGAAGGCTGATTATCTTTGACCTGTTTCCTTTGAGTATTTATGAAATTCTAAACCAGAATGGGAACTTAATAGAGAATCTGTTCTCAGGTAAATTCCTTGGGCAAAAAAGTTCTCAACCTATTGATATTTTTAATTTTATTTTTAAAGGTGGATTCCCTGAGGTCCATAAAATAAGAAACGACAAGATGAGATATATATGGCTTAGTTCGTATATAAGCACATATTTAGAAAAAGATGTAATGGAATTTGGCGAAGTCAGAAATATAGATAAGTTTTTAAATCTAATTCATATCTTAGCCTCCTATTCTGGAAATATTTTAAATAAATCAAAGCTCTCCCAAACTACAGGAATAGACAATAAGACCTTAGATTATTACCTTAATTTGCTTCAACTCATATACCAGATAACGGTTTTGAGACCTTTTAGTCAAAATATAGGGAAAAGATTCATAAAAAGCCCCAAAATTTATCTTAATGATACAGGCTTACTCTGTTATCTTTTAGGGATATCATCAAAAGATGAAATGCTGCTGAGTTCCCATATAGGTATGGTTCTTGAGACTTTCGTTTTTAATGAACTTCTTAAACACTCAAAGTATAGTTTATTCCCTGTTGAGATATATTTTTACAGAACTTTTGATAAAAGGGAGATAGATTTTATCGTCAAATATAAAAATGAGCTTATAGCTATTGAGGTTAAAAACAAGGAAACAGTATCAGAAAAGGATTTTAAGAATATAAAGGAAATCAAGGGCATATTAAAATATGGCATCGTTTTTTATAATGGAATTAAGGTGTTGCCGTTTGATAAAAACTTATATGCGGTTCCGCTTAAATCCATATTTAACTGTTTTTATGACCGCCTAAGCTGCCTTGACTAATACAACACCTTAAAGGTATCTAAGCTGGGCGCATATTCCGCCTCTTTTACCTCAACATTATCAACCCTTGCTGCAGGAGGCCCAATCTTGCACCACCTTATAAGGCTCTCTACCTGCTCGTCAGGCCCCTGGGCAAAAAACTCAACCCTTCCATCAGAAAGGTTTTTTACCCACCCTGAAAGGCCAAGCCTCTTTGCCTCATCACAGGTAGATGCCCTGTAAAAAACCCCCTGCACCCTTCCTGATACAAAACAATGCACTGCCTTCATAATATTATTACTCCTCCCTCCATAATCCTTTATTATTTATCCTGTAGCCATTCTCACTACTCTTACTATCAATATTACTATTATTCAAGCCATTAGCAAGCAACTTTAAAAACTCTTCTTCTGAGATTACCTTTATCCCGAGTGAATTGGCCTTTTTAAGTTTTGAGCCCGCCTTCTTTCCAGCAACAAGGTAGTCAACCTTTTTGCTTATTGAGTTTACCGCAACGCCTCCACGCCTTAATACCTCATCTTTTGCCCTGCTTCTTGAAAAACTGTCAAGCGTGCCTGTAAATAAAAATACCTTATCTTTTAAGGGCAATGCCTTTTCCTTTTGAGCATTATCATCAGCATTAAGAGGCCCTTTGTCATCTTTGCCGTTTTTATTGCTGTCTCCGCCCACATCAAGGCCATATTCAGCAAGCCGTTCTATTAACTCACGATTTTGGGATGAGCCAAACCAGTTTATAATGCTTTCAGCAACCTCAGGGCCAATGCCATCAATTGAAATAAGCTCCTCATAGGCGGCTTCTGCTAACCTCTTAATTGACCCAAAGCGCTCAAGCAAGGTCTGGGCGGTAACCTCTCCCACATGCCTTATGCCAAGGGCATAAAGCAGCTTATATGGCATTGCCTTTTTGCTGTTTGATATTGCATCAATAAGATTTGAAGCGCTCTTATCCCCAAACCCCTCAAGGCCAACAAGGTCTTCTTTTTTTAATCTAAAAATGTCCAATATGTCATGCAGCAGGCCGCTTGTTACAAGGGTTTCTGTAACCTTCTTTCCGAGGCCATCAATATCAAGGGCATTTTTGCCTGCAAAATGAGAAATGTATTTTATAAGCCGTGGATAACAGTCATTATTTGGGCAGCGCCATACTGCCTCATCACCCTTTCTTACAAGGGCGGTCTTACATACAGGGCATACTGACGGCATTATAAATGGACGCTCTGTGCCATCCCTCCTATCTTTTAATGGCCTTACCACCTCTGGAATTACATCACCTGCCCTCCTTATAAGCACCCAATCCCCTATCCTTATATCCTTCTTCCTCACCTCATCTTCATTGTGAAGGGTAGCGCGTGAGACCATTACACCCCCTACCCTCACTGGCTTCATAATGGCAACTGGCGTAACTGCCCCTGTGCGCCCTATGCTCAACTCAATATCCACTATCTTAGTGGTTGCATACGGGGCCTCAAACTTATATGCTATTGCCCACCTTGGGCTCTTTGACTTTTCACCAAGCCTCCTTTGAAGAGATAGGTCATTTACCTTGATAACAACACCATCTATTTCATAGGGAAGAGATGGCCTCATCTGCCTTATCTTATCATAATAATCTATTGCCTCCTTTATGCCCCTTACTATCTGTGATAATGGATTTGTCTTAAGCCCCCAACCCTTAAGGCAAAGAAGCGCCTCCCACTGGGTCTTAAACTCCATTCCCTCAACAAAGCCAATGCCGTAAAAAAAACAGTCAAGAGGGCGGGAGGCAGTTACTGACGGGTCAAGCTGGCGAAGGCTGCCAGCAGCGGCATTTCTCGGGTTTGCAAACTCAGGAAGGTTGTTTTGGCGTCTTTTTCTGTTAAGCTCTTCAAAATCCGCCTTATTTATAAACACCTCACCCCTGATGTCAACTTCTACATTGTTTTCACTATCATTTATGGCAGTTACTGTAGGGCTATTTAGATCAACAATGTCATTGTTGGCGAGGTGATTGTTAATGGCATAGTCTATGAATCTTAGAGGGATTTTTTTGATTGTCCTTATATTTTGCGTAATATCTTCTCCTGTCTTTCCATCTCCCCTTGTAGCCCCTCTTACCAAAATGCCGTTTTTATAAGTAATCTCAACAGCAAGCCCATCAATCTTTGGCTCAACTACATATTCTATCAAATCTCTTCCTGTGAGGCCAAGCCTTGAATATATCCTCTTTTCAAAATCAATGACCTCCTCCTCTGAAAACGCATCATCAAGGCTCAACATCGGCACCCTGTGCTCTGCCTCTTTAAAGCCTTCAGAAGGGGCGCCACCTACCCTTTGCGTAGGGGAATCAGGTGTAATTAATTCTGGATACTCATCTTCAAGGGACTTGAGCTCCCTTACAAGGGCATCATATTCTCCATCCGGTATCTCTGGGGCATCAAGGACATAATAAAGATAATCATGACGATTTATCTCGCGCCTGAGCGCCCTGACCCTCTCTAAGGCATCAGTCGGGACAGCCATTTTTCATACCCCTATTTGGCTATCATTGACCTCAATATGTCCGCTGCGTTCTCAGCATGGTCAGCAGCCCTTCCAATAAGCTCTACTAACTTTAAAAGATATATGGTATCAATGGGTTGGGTTATCTCTTTAAAAATAAATCCCTTCAGCCTGTGCTCCATTATGTCTGCCTCATGCTCCTGAGTGCGGAGGGCAAGTATCTTATCTTTAATATGCATCCTTACATCTTCATCGCCTGTCTGAAAATATGTCCTTGCTGCATGGATAATTGGCTTTAAATCTTTACATATTACAAGACACTTTGCACACAGGTCAAGGATCGCCTCTTTTATCTCATCGCCTACATCAGGCATACGATATGAGAGCCACTCCACAATATCCTCTGCCGTATCTGCAATATTATCCTCTTCCTGAAGGTATAAAAACAATTCAAACTTGTCTATTGGCATGATAATACCCTTTGGAAGATGGGCTCTCACATTTCTGCTTATAAGGTCAGCAGCGTGCTCAAGGTCGGTAACATTTTTTGCATTAACCTCAAAGCGCTTAATATCCTTATCAAAATATGCAGCAAGGGCGATTTTTGCCTCCTCAAAGCAATCTGCTACATATTTTGCATGATTTTCAAGACACTCTAATGGCTCTCTCTTTTTATGCTCAGCCTCTTTTGAAACGCATATAGAGGCATAACTATCTTTTACAGTGTCAATATCGCCTTTAATAGGGGCATAATAAGGCGTCTTTTGCCCAATTTCAGCTTCTTCTGACGATATTCTTTCAGAATGGGTATAAGAAGGGGCGTCGTGCACGGCATGAGAACCTTTATCTTCTGGGCTATCAGCAGGATGAGAGGGGCTATCTTCTCTATGGGAAGAAGTCGTCTCTTTCTCTATATGACGCACCATCTTGCCCTCTACATAAAATATTACATCTTCAGCAATATTTGTGGCAAGGTCAGCAATTCTCTCAATATTTAATGCCAGTATAATATGAGAGACCCCTGCGCGAATCTCCCTCTTGGACGCCTCTATTGCATGTATCTCATCATGCAATACTTGACTATAAAGCTCGTCAACTACCTTATCGCGCCTTCTCACCTCCCATGCAAGGAGGCTGTCATTATATACAAAAGAATTAATGCTATCAGCAAGCATGGAAAGGGCGAATTTTGCCATCTCCTTTAGCTTGGGGCTTGCAGTTATAGTCAATGTATCATACTCCTCAGCCAACTCATATACCTTTTCAGATATGTTCACTGCATGGTCGCCTACCCTCTCAAGCTGTTCTGCTATCTGCATGGCAGAGGTCAAAAAACGAAGGTCAGCCGCCATTGGCTGCTGCAGGGCAAGCGTCTTCAGGCAAAGGGTATCTATCTTGTTCTCCATATCGTCTATCTCCCAGTCATGGTCAATGACGCGCTGGGCAAGGTCAGGATTCCTCTGCTGCCATGCAAGGATAGATGTCCTTACAGACTCTTCTACAATGGCTGACATCTGTAAAAGCAAATTTTTTATCTCTGCAATCTCTTTTTGAACCCTTACCGTCATTAAGGCCTCCTGAATTAAAAATAATCACATTCAAAGGCAGATTTTATATGATTGACTAAAATGCGTCCATCTAACGCCCTTGTAATAAACAGGCAGTCAAAACGAAAAGATATATTTTGTATATCGTATTTCATAATAAAAAAGCGTGCCGTCTTTATTATGCGCTGCCTCTTATGGTATGTTATTGTCTCTTCCGGGATAGTCAATCCCCCCTTTGTCCTGGCCCTGACCTCTACAAATACCAAAAATTCCTTATTTCTCACAATAAGGTCTATCTCGCCATAGGGACAGGAAAAGTTGCGCTTAACAATCTCGTAGCCATTTGAACGGAAAAATGCCTCTGCCTCATCCTCTGCCATCCTGCCAAAGGATAGCCTGTCTATCCCCATGTCTTTTCTAACGGCCTCCGTCCCCCAATACCCCCTTAAATGTCATCCTGTGTATAGGACAGGGGCCATATTGTCTTATTGCCATTTTATGCTCTTTTGTGGGATAGCCCTTATTTTTTGCAAAATTATACTGGGGATATATATTGTGATATTCCCTCATAAGCCTGTCCCTGTGGACCTTTGCAATTATAGAGGCAGCGCCAACTGTATGAGACAGGACATCAGCCTTTGGGATCGCCTTTAACGGAATATGCGCATCAAAGACCCTGTTTCCATCAATCAGGGCAGCGTCAGCCAAGGGATTCAGGCCCTGAAGCGCCCTTTTCATAGCGAGCAATGAGGCATTTAATATGTTTATATCATCAATAACATCATGAGATACCTCTGCGACACAAAACGATATGGAAGCCTCTTTTATAATCTCATATAGGCCCTCTCTGTCTTCCTCAGAAACGGCCTTTGAATCTGTAACGCCATCTAATATAAGCCCCTCAGGCATTATTACTGCTGCTGCTACAACAGGGCCTGCGAGACAACCCCTGCCTGCCTCATCCAGCCCTGCAACCAATTTATAGCCCATCTCCCAGAACAGGGCCTCAAACCTCAAGGGATTACATGGGATTGGTCTAAGAAGCATTAATTCTTGGTGCGTATCTTCTGTTTAGCTGCCTTTCCTCTAAGTTGTCGCAGATAATATAGACGCGCCCTGTTGCGTCTTCCCTTTGTTATAAGCTCTATCTTATCTATCCTTGGAGAATGGAGAGGAAATGTCTTTTCAACGCCAACGCCATAAGAGACCTTTCTTACAGTAAATGTCTCAGAAAGGCCGCCTCCTTTTTTCTTTATTACAACGCCTTCAAATACCTGTATCCTCTCCTTTTCATCGCCTTCCCTTATTTTTGTATAAACCTTTACTGTATCTCCTGTTCTGAAATCAGGTATATCCATCCTCCTGTGCTCAAAAGCCAGCTTTTTAAAGATGTCCATTTTAAAGATTCCTCCTTGAGATTATTCTATCAAGCGTGATCGCAACTGCGCTCCTTACTGAAAGGTGATTATAATAATCAATTCCCCTTATGGGCTCAAGTATAAAATCAACCTTTTCAAACACTTCTTCTGAAAGCCCTCCTGCTGTGCCAAACAATATAAGCGAGGGAGAGGGGTCGGAGGCAGAAAATATATACTTTCTCGCATTGTCCCAGCCTATACGATTATCTCCTGCCCTTGCAGAGGTTGCAAATACCCTTGGCCTCACTCCGCACTCTTTTTCTATGATGGCTATTGCCTCCTCTACTGAATGGGCATCCTTTATTAAGGAAAATGCCTCTTTGCGCGAGGGATTTGCCCTTGCCCCCGCGCCATCCTGCCAGTGAGAGACAATAGTCGTCAAAAGCTCCTTTTGATCAGGATAAGGAGTTATCACAAAAAATCTTTCCACTCCAAATGTCCGTGCAGAGCGGGCAATATCATGTATATCCAGATTGGTAATTGCAGACACAACAGGCTCTCCCTGCCTGTTCACCACCGGAT
>JALWQB010000143.1 GCA_026994795.1 Deltaproteobacteria bacterium | reverse complement strand
AATAGAGAGGGGCAGAAATATTTCCGCCCCTCAAAGCCAATAAAAAGGAGGCAGCACGATGTCCCCACATTAAACCTCCCAAATCATGCAGCGGAGGACCCCATAAACTCCTTAACAGGAGTGGAGGCAGACAAACCCGCATGTGGGGCCGCGGGCTGACTTTTCTGAGTAAGCAGAAAAGGGGGAATTGCACCCCCCTTTCTTTAAAAGGAGAGGTAGAGATATAAAAACGGTATTATTCATCCTCATCATCTTCCTTTTCCAGCCTGCTTGCTATAGTTTCCGCCTGAATAGCAGACAGGACAACATGATTGCTGTCAGTAACAATAATAGACCTTGTGCGTCTGCCGTGAGTGGCGTCTATGAGCTTATTTTTATCGCTTGCATCCTCTCTTAATCTTTTCATAGGCGCTGAACTCGGCTGCACAATTGCAACCACCCTATCCGCAATCACGCTGTTGCCAAAACCAATGTTAAGAACTTTACATTTACAGGACATTAGACCCTCCTATTATTTTATTATAGTAGTTTTTAATATTTTTTGGTGAATTTTACCAAAAACCTTATTGCAAGTATAAAATTCTGTTGCGCCAGCATCTATAAGGCTTGCAACTTCCAAAGCATCCGCCACAGAAAGATTAAATGACCTGCTCAACTCTACTGCCTCATCAAGCACATCTAAATTAACGGCAACCGGTCTTAACAGCTTAATCAATGTATTATATAGCTTTTTTACCTTATCATCGGGACTGCCAGCCCTTAACAGCTTATAAAGACTGATAATTGAAATAAGCCCTGCCTCACCGCTGCCAATTCGCTCCCACGCCTTTAGTGCTGTCTGATTGCCCTCTTTCAGGGCAATAAAATATGTATCGTCAAATGCCAACATCTTATGCTTCTTGTACCTATTCCAATACTTCTAACTTATTAGGCAAATCCCCTTTCCATATTTTTTGATAGGCAACTGAAGCCATTTTGTTGTATGCCGCCGCGATGCGGTACATCATATTCTTTGCCCCTGTCATTTCAGTAACAAGATTGTCATACCTTTGACCAGACGTAATCCCTTTCTCTTCTAATTGCTCAAGAGACTTTTTAGCTGATTCATACTGAGCTTTATATTGGAGAAAATTTTGATATTTGTTCCGGAACTCTTCATACGTCCATACATGCTTATCAGCATTAAATACTGTTTTATCCGCCATTTTACCGGCCGTATCAACTGTCCTTCCAGCAAGATGAAACAGTATTGCAAGCCAAGCAATAATAATAACAGCAAAAAAAACTAAAAGCAATTTAACGGATTTCATCACATTCTCCTACTTGTGAGTTTTGTTTTTATAGTCTTTTAATCCTTTTTCAAATTCTTTTATTTCTTCAGGAGATGCTTGCAGAGTTACTTTAATAACTTGTTTGGTTCTATTTTTAAAAATAAGAGGGGTTTCTGAATAGATGTAACCTATAAACCCTCCGAATTCGAGCAGAGAGCCAAGAGTTGTCATCCCGAGTTTGGCTGTTCCACTGTGGCCGTAAGTCCCCATCATATCAGGTGCAGGTCCTAATACTTCCCGATATCCACTTGGAGCATCTAATTTGTATTTCATTACAGGAGAAGTTAGCCTTTTGCTGGTAGAGGCTAACTTTCCGATAATTGTATACTCATAAATATCTCCATTCAGAAGAAAGATATAGAGATAATTCATTTTATTAGGATCGTTAAATCTTGTATTTCTGAGGTCAAGTAAATATCTGTCAGCAGACCAATCAAGTTTAGCAGCAGGTTGATTCGACATTAAACCTTGCACTGTTTCAATCTTTTTCTGCGTTTCTTGTTGCATAACCGATGTTTCTAATTCTTTACAAGCACTTAATGACATTACAAATATTACAAATAAAGATAAAATAAACCTCATTGCTAAATTCCTCCTTTAAAAAATTGAATATCCTGCAACAGGGCAATAACCCTCTCGGCAAGATGTTTGGGGGTATCTTCTTTAAAATACTCCCTTAACGCTTCATTTACTACCTGCGATAAAGGCATATCTAACGCCTTTGCCTTCATCAGCAGGTCATTTTGCATATAAAAACTAATGGTCTTTCCTTTTTTCTCTCTCATTGAATTTGTTTGCCTCATTTTAACAATTTTCTTTCTCTGTCAACTAAAAAAGCACGGTCAAAAATATCCATTTGCGTAAAAAGCTCTTTTTGCGGTGATGCGCCAGCAGTCTCATCAATACGCTGACAAGCTGCAATAAAGCTCTCTTTATCTGACTCAAAACCGATGAATCGGCGATTTATATGCTTGCAGACATAAGGCACTGTGCCTCCGCCCACAAAAAAATCTACAATTAAGTCATTTTCTTTGCTAAAGCATTCAATATAATATCTTGTTGTGTTTTCATCCTGACCCCATTTATGAAATCGTTTATCACTGCCTAAACCTGTAATGCAGCCAAGGACATTAGTTTTCGGCAGAGCCTTGCTGCCTTTTTGTCTGTAACATAAGAGAGATTTATAACCTGATATAATCTTTTTCTGCCATAAGACAGTAGTATTCCCTCTGTGCCGCAAAATAAAATCATAAAAAAATTCCAGATGCTGACCAAGACTTGCTATAACCTTGTCTTTCCAATATGTGCCATACCATGCTATTAAAAACCCGTCAGGCTTTAATAATTCTTTGGCTGACTCCCCCAGCTTGCTGTAGAGATGCAAATATTTTTTAAGATAAGGAGGGTCAGTAAAAATCAGGTCAACAGAGCCTTTCTCAATGTATTGCTCGGCCAACTGCATTGAATCGCCACAAATCAGCTTTATTCTGCCATTTCTCCATGTTTTTATCATATTAATATTACCATAATATATTAGAGTAATATATTAAATTAATATGTCAAGCCTAATATAACGGATTTTCCCCCCATTCGTGTTTACAATTTGTACAGAAATATAGATAAGGCGTCATATTACCAGTGGCAATCATAATTTTACCACCGGTAAACCATGTGTCTCTTGCCCCGCATTTAGGGCATTTTATTTCATTATGCTTGATTTTAATAATATTACGTTTCATTTTTTCCCCTTGACTTTATATTGTTATATGTTATATTCTAATATATTAGACTTATATATTAGTCTAATATCTCAAATGCAATCTGTCAACCCCTAAAAGGAAATTTTTTGATGAGCAAGATAGGGTATGCAAGAGTATCAACCGATGACCAGTCTCTTGACCTTCAGATAGATGCCTTAAAAGAGGCAGGGTGCATTAAGATATTTGAGGATAAGGCAAGCGGGGCAAAGATTGACCGTTCTGGCCTTCAGCATGTTATGGAATATCTCAGAGAAGGCGATGTCCTTGTGGTATGGAGACTTGACAGGCTTGGACGGAGCTTAAAGCACCTGGTCCAGCTTGTAGAAGAACTGAGAGAAAGAGGGATAGGCTTTCAGAGCATTACTGAAGGCTTTGATACCACCACCCCTAACGGCAAACTTATCTTTTCTATCTTTGCTGCCCTTGCCGAGTTTGAACGCAACCTTATTAGAGAAAGAGTGCAGGCAGGTCTAAAGGCTGCAAGGGCAAGGGGGCGTTCAGGGGGCAGGGCAAAAAAACTAAATGAGGGCGACCTTAAAAAACTTAAAAAATTATATGCATCAAAAGCATTTTCAGTCCCTGAGATATGCAGTCAATTTCAAATCAGCAAGTCAACTCTATACAATTATCTGAATGGAGAAGCTGGAGTATCTTGATGTGAAACAATTATATTGGTGGCTCACAAAAGATGGAGACGAATATATCCTTGCGTTATATGAACGACATTATTCCTGCTATCATTACAAGGATGGACGTATAAGAAAACTTTGTGCGGGGCCTGGTGAAAAAATTGTTTTGAGGACATTAGATGGCAAAGCAGCTTTCATTTGGAGAAAATTTCGGGATAATTCAGGACAAAAAGGTATCAACTGTGCATTTTTCAGAAATGAAGCACCCGAAAAATACCAAAGTTCTGAGCTTATCAGACAGGCTGACGCCATTGCTGATGTCGTCTGGCCTGGTGAAAGGCATTATACCTACGTCAATGCGAAAAAAATCAGGTCAACAAATCCTGGGTACTGCTTTCTTGCCGCTGGCTGGCAGAGATGGGGAAAAACCAAAGGGGGATTGATTGTCTTAGAAAAACTCCCTTTTTAAAATGGAAGGTTTTGGTCATCAGACCAAATACACATCCTATTTTTGGACTGAATTTTTGGACTTTGATTTTTGGACGAGTTTTTGGACTATTTTAGGGGCATTTCAGGGGGTTTTAGAGGGTGCTTTTCAGGTGTCCAGAAAACATATGTTTTTTGGACTGTGAAACGGTCGTTTAAAGGTTGACTTTATGACTATTTATCTATATGAAATAGATAAATGTGCTTATTAATATGTTATATGTTATGTAATAATATATATTGTTAGACAATTTATATTTATGACTTATTCAGGAGGGCATAATGGAAATTTCAGTTTCTAAATTAGTAACTATTCAGCCTATATGTATTTTGTGAACTGTTGTCAATAAAGTATAAATGTGTAATAATAACGCCATGACTAAATTTATAATGCCGACACGAGAAGAGATTCACCAAGCCTACATAGAAAGCG
>JALWQB010000142.1 GCA_026994795.1 Deltaproteobacteria bacterium | reverse complement strand
GAATTGACAATATTTTGAGGGTTACAAAAGAGGCGCTTTATAGGGGCATTGAGGAGGCGAGGCCAAGGAACAGGCTGGGGGATATTTCATGGGCAATCCAGAGCCATGTTGAACAAAGGGGATATAGCGTTGTAAGGAAGTTTGTAGGCCATGGCGTTGGAAGGGCGTTGCATGAGCCGCCTGAGGTGCCCAATTTTGGCAGGCCAAGACAGGGGCCCCTTTTGAGGCCAGGGATGACCCTTGCTATAGAGCCTATGGTAAATGAAGGGACAAGTGATGTTGTCGTATTAAATGACGGCTGGACTGCTGTTACAAAAGATGGTATGTTAAGCGCCCATTTTGAGCATAGCATAGTGATTACAGAGAATGGCGCAGAGATATTGTCAGAGATATAGTAAAGATAGAATACGAGGATAGCTTTATAAAGAGTTATTTTAAGGAGGATTATGTCAAAGGCGGATGCAATACAGGTAGAGGGTAAGGTGCTTGAGACCCTGCCAAATGCAATGTTTAAGGTAGAGCTTGATAATGGGCACAAGGTACTTGCCCATATTTCTGGAAAGATGAGGATGCACTATATAAGGATATTGCCGGGGGACAAGGTTACTGTAGAGCTTTCACCTTATGACTTGAGCCGTGGCAGGATTGTTTACAGGTCTAAGTAGGTTTAGTTAATGTTTTTTCTGAAAAGTTTTTGGGAAACTTGCATAATATTTATTGTGCTGCTTAATAATAAAAATTTAATAATATACTAAAGATAACATAAGGGGCATAGGACAATGAAGGTTAGCGCGTCAGTAAAAAAGAGGTGTAAAGATTGTAAGATAATAAGGCGAAAGGGCATAGTGCGGGTAATTTGTAAGAATCCAAGGCACAAACAACGCCAGGGTTAAAAGGAGGCAAATGTGGCAAGGATAGCAGGGGTAGATTTACCGAAAAATAAGCGATTAGAGGTGGCCTTGACCTATATATACGGCATTGGAAGGTCAACTGCCCAAAAGATACTGAACAAGGCCGATATAGATTGGGATAAAAAGACAGATGACCTTACAGATGAAGACATAACCGCCCTGAGAAGGATTATAGACAATGAATATAAGGTTGAGGGTGATTTAAGGCGCGATGTCTCTATGAATATCAAGAGGCTTATGGACCTGGGATGTTATCGCGGTTTGAGGCACAGAAAAGGCCTTCCTGCAAGGGGGCAGAGGACATGCACTAATGCGAGGACGAGGAAGGGTCCAAGAAGGGCTGCAATAAAGAAGAAGAGACGGACATAGAGGAGGTTTATTAATATATGGCTTCACCAAGAAGGCGCAGGGGGAAAAAGGAGAAGAAGAATATCCCAGAGGGCGTGGCTCATATACAGGCTACCTTTAATAATACGATTGTAACTATTACTGACAAGGTGGGTAATACGGTTTCGTGGGCAAGCGCTGGGACGCAGGGCTTTAAGGGGTCAAGAAAGGGGACGCCTTTTGCAGCGCAGGTAGCGGCGGAGAATGCTGCCAAAAAGGCGGCGGAGCATGGGATGCGTTCTATAGAGGTGCATGTAAAAGGCCCTGGTTCTGGCAGAGAGGCGGCCCTCAGGGCGCTTCAGATGGCAGGGTTACAGATTAAGATGATAAAGGATGTAACTCCGCTTCCTCATAATGGATGCAGGCCTCCTAAGAGGCGCAGGGTTTAAACAAATTTTTTGGAGGATATAAAATTGGCTCGTTATACTGGTCCAATGTGTAGGCTTTGTAGGCGTGAAGGCAGCAAGTTATTTTTAAAGGGAGACAGGTGCTATACTGATAAGTGCGCTTTTGAGAGAAGGGGATATGCCCCTGGCGTTCATGGGCAGGCCCGTGTGAAACAATCTGATTATGGGATACGTCTGAGAGAAAAACAGAGGGTGCGCAGGATTTACGGCGTTCAAGAGGGGCAATTTGCCAAGTATTTCAATATAGCAGATAGACAGAAAGGCGTTACAGGCACCAACTTACTTGTCTTACTGGAGAGGCGGCTTGATAATGTGGTATATAGAATGGGGTTTGCTGAGTCGCGCAATCAGGCAAGGCAGTTAGTAAGACACGGGCATTTTACCCTGAATGGCAGGAAGGTGAACATACCCTCTTGTCTTACAAGGGTTGGCGATGAAATAGCAGTAAAGGAGAAGAGCAAGGGGCTTTTGCCTATAAAACAAGCAGTGGAGACGACCGCCCGCCGTGGTATCCCAGATTGGCTGGATGTTGATATTGATGGCCTTAAGGGAAAGGTAAAGGCAATGCCTGAAAGGCAGCATATAACTATGCCGATAGATGAGCAGTTGATAGTGGAGTTTTATTCCAAATAGCCATTTCTTAGGGTGTTTTATCCTAATTAACATCAAGGAAGGTTATTATTTAATTTATTGCTTAATTATCGGAAAGGGAAGGATTTTGTTTGTTACTCTTTGAAAGGAGGCGGGTTGAGCGTGCAAGCAACAATAGATAATGACAAGAACATAGAAGAAAGTATTCCTTCGGACACCCCAAAAGATAATAATATGGATAAGACGGATACTCTGGAAGAGCCTAAATCCTCTGAGAAAAATGAGGAAGAAAAGGTTCCTTTTTACAGGAATTGGCGTGAGCTTATATCTCCCAGAGGGGTTTACGTTGACGCTGATAGCCATAGTGAGAGGTATGGAAAGTTTAGTTGCGAGCCATTGGAGAGGGGCTTTGGCATAACAATAGGAAATGCCTTGAGGCGCATATTGCTTTCATCCCTGCAGGGCGCAGCCATAACTTCTGTTCGCATAGACGGCGCTACTCACGAGCTTATGAGCATACCTGGGGTTATTGAGGATGTTACGGATATTGTATTGAACCTTAAGGGAGTAAAATTAAAGTTATTTAATGATGAGGTGCGTAAGATAACGCTTGAGAAAAAGGGCGGAGGCGAGGTTGTTGCAGGTGATTTTATCGCCCCTGAGGGTGGGGTTGAGGTCTTAAATCCTGAGCATCACATTGCTACGCTGTCAAAGGATGGTCAGATCAGGATTGAGGCGGAGGTGAAGTGGGGTAAGGGGTATGTGCCGTCTGAGGCCAATAAAGACCCCAATGCCCCGGTAGATACCATTGCCATTGACGCATTGTTTTCCCCTATAGAGAAGGTGAGCTTTAATGTCTCTCAGGCAAGGGTTGGTCAACAGACAGATTATGACAAGCTTACTATGGAGATATGGACTGATGGTTCAGTCGCCCCTGAAGATGCCCTTGCCTATGCAGCAAAGATTTTAAAGGAGCAACTGAATATATTTATTAATTTTGATGAGAGCGGAGAGCCTGAAGAAGATGAGGATAAGGATGGCATAGAGGCGCTTAGAAGGTGGCTTGACAGGAGGATTGATGAGTTAGATTTTTCAGTGAGGAGCGCAAACTGTCTTAAAAATGCCAATATCCATTATATAGGCGAGCTTGTTCAGAAGACTGACCAGGAGATGTTAAAGACAAAGAATTTTGGCAGAAAGTCATTAAAAGAGATAAAAGATATACTGGCAAAGATGGGGCTTGAGCTTGGCATGAAACTTGAGGGCTGGGAGCCTCCTGAAGATAATTATGACCCAATAGATGATTGAGAGAGGGATAAGATATGAGGCACAGAAGACGCACAAGAAAACTTGGCATGAAGACAGCCCATAGAGAGGCTATGTTTAGGAATATGGTAACTTCATTGTTTGAGCATGGCCGTATAATGACCACTGTGCCGCGCGCAAAAGAGTTGAGGAGGCGTGCGGACCGCCTTGTAACCCTTGCAAAGCGGGGAGACCTTCATGCTGTAAGACAGGCATTATCGGTTATAAGGTCTAAGGATGTGGTTGCCAAGCTATTTGATGAGATAGCAGAGAGATTTATGGACAGATCAGGCGGCTATGTCAGGATCGTAAAGGTCGGCCCAAGGCGGGGCGATGGGGCCATGATGGCGGTTGTTGAGCTTGCTTTTGATTCCCTAAGCCCTGCTAAAAGAGAGGAGGGGGGCAGTAAAGCCCATCTGAGTTCGGAGGGCGCTCAGGATGATATTATCCCTGTTGCCTCTCAAGATGACTCATCTTCTGAAGGTGAAGAGGAAACGCCTGTGTCTCAACCTGATGATACAGGAGATGCTGTAGAGGGGGAGGAGGCTGGAGCTGATAGCGTAGAGACCGCTACTGACGGGACTGATAGTGTTGTAGATGATGAAGTTACAGGGGATGAGACTGAACATCGCTCAGAAGAGCCCATTTCAGATGAAGAAGCAGGCGGCCAGCAGGAGGTAACGGCGTCTTCTCAGGATGAAGTTAAGGAAGTTGAGAAGGATAGCGTGGAAGAGGGAGTCGGTGGTGTAGATGGGGTTTCATCAGAAGATAAGGTAGATAATGAGGAGATAGATAAGGGAAAGGCCGATAATAAATCAGAAGAAAAGGCTTGATGTCTTAGTAGCGCTTATAACTTCTTAGGCTGTGCACTTATCCCAGATTGTAAGTGAAAGGGCAATGGAAAGCATAAAGACAAGAAATATTATATCCTTATAAGAGAGTTTGAAGTGGCTTAACAGCCAGAATGTCCCTTGAAATCCCCTAAGCTCCATTGCCCTCTCTATTTGTCTTCCACTCTCATAACTCTTTATAAAAAGACCCGTAATAAGATAGGCGATCCCTTTGTAGCATATCAAGGATGTTTTAAGGGTAAATCCCCTTAATTTCAT
>JALWQB010000141.1 GCA_026994795.1 Deltaproteobacteria bacterium | reverse complement strand
ACTATGAAGTCCTGTGTCATATTGTTTCCTCCTTAAATTGGAATAGGGTAGGGCAGGGCATATTCTTAAAAGAAGCCCTTTAAAAGAAGCTCTTTACAAGCGAGCCTACAATAAGGTGCCAGCCATCCACGAGCACGAACAAGAGGAGCTTAAATGGCAGAGAAATTAAGACTGGCGGCAGCATCATCATACCCATTGAAAGAAGCACGCTTGATATGACCATATCTATAATGAGAAACGGTATATAGAGTATGAACCCTATCTCAAATGCGGTTTTAAGCTCGCTTATCATGTATGCAGGGATGAGCACAAGGGTCGGGATGTCTTCCTTTGTCTCAGGGTCCTCTATGCCTGCCATTTCAGCAAAGAGCTTCAGGTCAGTCTCCCTTGTCTGTCTGAACATAAACTCCCTTAACGGCGCTTTTGCCCTATCAAATGCGGTCTTAAGCCCTATTTCTTCATTTAAATAAGGCTGTATTGAATTGCGATTTGCGTTGTCCCATACAGGATACATAATAAAGAATGTGAGAAACAGAGATAGTCCTATAAGCACCTGATTTGGAGGCATTTGCTGGAGCCCTATTGCCTGCCTCAAAAAGCCGAATACCACAATAAGCCTTGTAAATGATGTTGTCATAAGGAGGATTGCAGGCGCAACAGATAAGAGGGTAAGAAAGAACAGTATTTCAAGGGCTGTTGCAACCTTTGACGGCTCATCTGTGTTTTCAAAGCCCATCTGAAATGTAGGAAGCGTGAGGGCATGAGAGATAGAAGAAGATAAGATTACTATGCCAGATGCAAGAGCGATAATTGAAAGCGACAAAAAAATGACTCTATGGCGTCTAAGGCATGTCAAGAGCCCCTTAGTCTTTAGCGCTGTCAATGCCCTGTCTTTCCTCAGAACCGCCTTTTGTGTGTTCAGTTTTCCTGCCTTTATCTTCTGCAACATCTGAAAGCTCCCCCAATAGGTTTATTCCTTTTTCTCCAATGCCAAGAATAAGCCTTTTATTATAGACCCTTACAATGGCAATATGGCTTTTGGGGAGCAGTTGCCTTATGGCAATGACCTCAATATCAGCGCCCTTAGAATGGCCTGACATAAGGCGCCCGCCCCATCTCTTGGCTATATATTGGACTGCAAGGAGCATACCAATAATGAGGCTAAGGGCGCCTATGGCCTTAATTATGAGGGGGATGGTAAAGGTGTCCATGTTTTAATATATTTCACCGTTCATATTAATAGCCTTTATAGTAGCTTAGCATCTAAGTATAACATATCAAGACAGAAATCTTGACCATTTTGTCATTGCACGCTATCAAAATATTAAAGGCCTTGTGAAATGGAATCTGTCCGCATATTTTATCAAACTCCATTTAAAACTCCCTTATAATATTTTTCGACTATCTTCCTTTCTTATAAATTTTTTATAGAAGACTGTCAAGAAGATTTTTCTGTTTCTATTTTTTGTAATATACTGATATATCAAGAAAAAAACCAACTCCATTTCAAGCGGATATATTGACATGAATTTTTATGGCCACGATAAATATTTCCCACTCTTCAGCTTGACATAGGGATACTGGCGTGCATGGCGCATAAAGTTTTTGACAAATCTGGACTATAAGCCTAAATTATCTTGATAAATTTAGACTATGGTATAAAATTGCCTCCCTGATACTTTAGGGCATATTAGAAGCCCCTTATAGGTAGATGACTTAAATACATTACTTACACTCCCAGAGGATAGAGGGTATGAGGCGCAAAATCGGCATAGGAATTAGTGATTTTCGTAAGCTCAGAGAAAGTAATGCCCTTTTTATTGATAAGTCCCTTTTTATACAAGAGGTATTGCAGACAGGAGCGGAGATCCTCCTCATCCCCCGTCCAAGGCGTTTTGGTAAGACCTTAAACATCTCTATGCTTCGGGAATTTTTTGAGGTGAAGGAGGGAGGAAAGGACTTTTTAGAAAGGACGAGAAGGCTCTTTTCCGGGCTTAATATTGAGAAAACCACCGAGTTCAATGACCATTTTGCCCGCTATCCTGTGATTTTTCTCACTTTTAAGGATGTGAAGGAACTGGACTTTGAAAAGAGCTACAAAAAAATAGTCTCTTTGCTTACGGATGAAATTGACCGGCATCTGGTCAAAATAGCAGGACATCCCCATATAAGGCAGCGCAAGCTTTCTATATTGAATGCTCTAACAGAAGGCAGGGGAGAATATCCAGATTATCAGGATGTGCTGCGTTTACTGTCTGAGGCCCTCCATGAAGCCTACGGCGCTCCAGCAGTAATCCTCATAGATGAATACGATACGCCAATCCATGCATCATGGCAGTATGGTTATTATGAAGAGATGGTCTCTTTCATGCGGGGGATTCTTTCCGGAGGGCTTAAAGACAATCCCCATATCTATAAAGGCGTGATTACTGGTGTGCTTCGGGTTGCCAGAGAGTCCATATTCTCCGACCTCAATAACCTTGATGTTTACACCATATTAGATGAACAGTTTTCAGACAAATTCGGGATAACAGAGGAAGAGCTTGCGTGGATTCTTAAGGAATATGGCCTTAATGACAGATATGATGAGATCAATGAGTGGTACAACGGCTATAGTTTTGGCAGTAACACCATTTTTAATCCATGGTCTATCCTGAACTTTATTGATAAGGCCCCTTGCCGCCCTGAACCCTATTGGGCAAATACCTCTTCTAATGCCCTTATAAAAGAGCTAATAATAGAAGGCGGTCTTGAGATAAGGGAGAGGGTAGAAAAACTTATTGCCGGACAAACAATAGAGTCAGCAATTGATAAGAACATCGTATTTCCTGAGCTCAGACAAAATGAGGAGGCTATCTTCAGCCTCCTTTTCTTTAGCGGGTATCTAAAGTGCGTGAAACAAAGATTTGAGCGTGAACGTCTTGTCTGCCTTCTTAGTGCTCCCAATAGGGAGGTAGGCTATATCTTTAAAAACATTATTTCCAGATGGCTCAACTCTGCCTTTCATAATAGAAAACTCACAACCATGCTAAAAGCCATTGTCAGTGGCGATATAGAGACATTTCAGCGTCTTCTTAACGAATTTGTCATCACCACGCTCTCATTCTTTGATGCCAAGGGCAGGAACCCAGAGGCAGTCTATCAGGCATTTGTGCTTGGGATGTTGCTCAATCTTGGACAGGATTATGAGATAAACTCCAACCGAGAGCTGGGATATGGCCGCTATGACATACTTATTCTGCCTAAAAAAGACCGATTGAAGCCAGCAGTAATCCTTGAGATGAAAAGCATTGCCGGCTTTTATAAAGATGAGCCTGAAAAAGCTATGGACGAGGCGCTTAAACAGATTGAAAGGCGTGCCTATGCCAAAGAACTCAATAATAGAGGATTCAGCAAAATAATTAAGGTTGCAGTAGTCTCTGATGGAAAAAAGGTATGGGTGAAAAGAGTATAAATTCAGACCTAAATCATGCACGGCAAAGGGGTCAAAAGGGGAAAATCCCCTTGACAATCCTGCATTAATACGCTTTTGAATATTTAATATTCAATTTGCAGGAACGTAAGAGAGGAAAGACAGCCTGTTAAGATAGACGAAATTGACGCTGCCCCTTGCCAGAACATAAGACCTCCCCAAAAAACACTTTTTGAGACGCTTTTTACAGGCTTCTATCCAAGGATCCATTGTCCACGATAAATATTTCTGGCACTTCATCATTTAATCCCTTATGAGCATAAGGTCTATAAGGGTTTTATCCTAAAGACTTCACCCTGTCTGACGGGCTTATTATCTCTGTAAGCCTTACGCCAAATTTTTCATTTACAACCACAATCTCTCCTTTTGCCATGAGCTTTTGGTTTACATAGATTTCTGCCGGCTCGCCCGCGAGTTTATTAAGCTCAACAACAGAGCCTTGTCCAAGTTGCAAGAGGTCTTTTATCCTGAGCTTTGTGCGTCCAAGCTCAACAGAGACATCCAGTGGGATGTCAAGTATAAAGTCAAGGTCAGGGTGCTCAATCTTAGAGGGCTGTTCATCCTTTCCAAAGTCTGAAAAACTTGGGGCTGACGCATCAGGCTGAGGAGAAGAAGAGGGTGGGGGAGGCGGCGGTGGTGTGGCAGCCTGAGATTGGGCATCTTCTTCCTTAACCTCTTCAAGCCTTCCCTCTTCCATTGCCTTTTGCGCAGCGGGGTCTCCGCCCTGAGCCGCCTCTTTAAATGCGTCATCCCAGCTTATATCCTCATCTTGAGATGAGGCGTCAGAGCCATCATCAGCCTGTTCATTCTCTTGAGGCGCAGCATCAGACGATGAGGCATCAGAGCTATCATCTCCATCCTGTCCTTCTGATAACAGTTTGTCCAGTTCTTCCTGTGACAACATGGCCCTTTCTCCTTATTGTTATCCTTTAGCTCTTATCTCTCTATGATAGTTATGTATCTTTTTATTGTATCGTTTTTTTTATATATCATCAGGATTTAATATAATGTTTTCTATCTTAAACGCCCTTTGTCCCCTCTTGACTCCTGGGGTTCCTTTAAACTTGGGAAGCCCCTGTATATAGGCAAGGAGGCGGTCATCTATGTTTGCATCTAACTGAATTACGTCTCCAATATTCAGGTCCAAAAGGTCCGCCCCTGATATTGTCGCATTGCCAAGGGGCACGATAAAGCTAAGCTCAGTATGCCTTAAGTTTTGTATAATCCCCTGTCTCCACTGGGGGTCAGTGCCTTCTTCGCTCTGGAACGAGGATTGCAGCTTCGCCTTTATGGGCTGGAGTATTGTAAGAGGGATGCACAGGGTTATAAATCCCGTAACCTCTTCAAGCTCAAGCTGATATTTGCTTACAAGCACAGTGTCATCATCCTGAGCCACCTTTGCAAACTGCGGGTTAATCTCGCTCCTTACGTATTGAAGGGTTACGGGATAGATTGGACGCCATGCGCGTTCAAAGTCAGAGAGCATTGCGCTTACCACCTTTTTTATAAGGCGCTGCTCTATTGAGGTAAATTCCCTGCCCTCAACCCTCATCTGGCCAAATTGGGCTGCGCCAAGGAATATCTCAACTATGCTGAACACTATCTGAGAATCCACCACCATTACGATATGTCCCCTTAATGGCTCCATCTTGAGGACATGGATATTGCTTGGCACAGGCACACGCCTCAAAAATTCCTTAAATGTAATGACCTCCGTAGGTATTGCAGTGCTGTCAACAACAACCCGTAAGATGGATGACAGGGTAGTCCTCAGCCCCCTGTTAAAATAGTCATTTATGACATCAATAGCAGGAAACCTTACACGGGTAAGGCTTGCGGCGTTTGTAAAGTCATAAGACTTTACTTCACCCTCATCCCGTGCCTCTTCTGCCTTTTCTTCTTCCGGCTCGTCAGAGGTAATGTCGTCAAGCCCGCCAAGCAGGGCATCTATTTCTTCCTGACTTAAGACCTGACCCATAATTATTGCACCACAAATTGAGCAAAATATATGTTTCTAATTGAGTTTTTCCCAAGTATCATCGTAAGCCTCGCTATAATCTCATCCCTAAGCCGTATCTTCCCCTCCATTGTTATTACATCCTCAAGCGTCTGACTGCTTAAAAGCAGGATTATATCATTTCTTATCTTTGGAAGAAGCTTGTCAGTCTTTTCCTTTACATCGTCATCTTCAAGCTCAAGCGTAATTGTCGCCTTTACATAATGTCTTGCCTTTGGGTCAGCTAAATTGACAATAAACGGGTCAAGCTCATACATAACGCCAAGAGATATCTCTTCCTTCTTTTTCTTCGCCTTTCCCTCTTCACCCTTCTGTCCCTCAGCCTCTATCTCCTGCGCAAGCTCTTCATCGCTCGGGCCTGAAAAAAGAAAGAAATATGCCCCGCCGCCTGCAAGCAGCAAGAATACGACCCCAATAATTATGAATAACAATAAGGGCTTTTTCTTCTTTTCACCGCCCTCTTCACCCTCGCCTTTTTCGTCTTTTTTCTTTTTATCCTTATCATCCGCCATAATGATATCCTCCAAACTGTTAATTTTTACAATGCAAAAGATATGCCTAAATATTAAAGGGCATTATGGGCGTTCCCCTAAGACGCCAGTTGTCCAAACAATCCATATCAAGGTCATTCAACTGCCCGCTTATTTCTTATGTGAGGCAACAATCTTTCCTATTATCTTTGTCGTGGAAATATCGTGGACAAACGGTATCCTGTAAACAGAGCCGCCGTTTTTCTTTACCGTATCTGCGCCAACTATGTCGTTTGGCCCCCAGTCTTCTCCCTTTACAAGGCAATCCGGCATTAAGGACTTTATGAGCTGAAGCGGCGTTGTCTCATTAAATATCGTTACATAGTCAACGCATCCAAGACCTGCTATAACAGATGCCCTTATATGCTCGGGATTAATGGGCCTGAGGCTGCCCTTTATCTTTTTAACGGAACTATCGCTATTTATGCCGACAACCAAAAAGTCTCCCTGCCTCCTTGCCTCTTCTAAGTATGCGACATGGCCTGCGTGGATTATGTCAAAACAGCCATTTGTAAATACGCACTTTTGTCCTGACGCCCTTCGTCTCTTGACAATTGGCATTAAGTCATTTAGCAAAAGCGTCTTTGAGGATATGGGTATTTGCCAATTTTTTGGCCTTGCAGTCAAAAATCTGTTTCGCGCCTCTTTTATAAGCCCAATCTCAAGGTCAAGAGAAAAGGCCTCTTTCTCTTTCCCGCACTCATAAAGGACATCTCCTTTCGGTGAGATAATGCTTGATGCCCCGCCAAACTGAACCCCTGCCTTTTTGCCACACGCGTTTACGCCGACAACAAAGCACTGGTTCTCAATAGCCCTTGCCCTTAAAAGCGCCTTAAACTGCCCTATACGCTCTTCTGGCCAGAGGGCGATACATACTATGACAGAGCAACCTATAATTGCATATTCCCTTGATAATTCAGGAAATCTCAAGTCAAAACATATAATCGGGCCTATTCCTATCTCCATATTCTGGTGATGAGTATCAAGATTGTTTGTATCTGAATACGATTTTGTCGCCCTGCCATCTTCTATGTTTAACCAGAATGCTACAGGCGTTATGCCCCTTGAGAATATCCTGTCTTCTCCAAATGGCCTAAACAGGTGTATCTTTCTATATGACTCAGGCGTCTTTCTATGAGATATAAGATAGGCAGCGTTAAACCTGTATTCCCTTCCATGCATATCATAGCTTTCTGGCATGCCGCATATAAGAAAGATATTAAGCTCATTTACAAGCGCCTGTAACATGGAAAGGAGGCTTGAGGCGTCATTGAACGGGATATCGCCCTCTTTTTTAAGCACAGGCCCGCAATGCCAGAGCTCTGGAAGGCATATAAGCCCTGCCCCTTCCTTAGAGAGCCTTATGATGTCCTCTTTAACTGACTTAAACTGTCCTAACCAGTCACTGCTGCCATAAATTTTATGCTGTATTACCCCGACCCTAAGATTGTATCCCATTTTTTTATAACTATAAATCTTAATGCTTTTAACAATGGTTAACTGTTTATGGAAAGTCTCCATGAAAGGGTCTTTTTAATCCCCTCCCTTAATGAGACCTTTGGGCTCCAGTCAAGCAACTTTTGGGCCTTTTTTATATTAAGGCAGCTCCTTTTAATGTCTCCTGGCCTTGCGCCTGCGGTACCAGGCGTCATTAGCTCAGGAGAAAGCCCAACCTGTTTATCTATAGCCCTTGCCACCTCTTCAAAGAGCCAGAGCGTCTTTGTCTCAACGCCTGTCCCGATATTAAATGCCTCGCAATCGCCTGCTGAAACGGCCGATATATTGGCATCTACTACATCGCCCACATAGCAGTAGTCTCTTATCATGCCATCCAAGTCGTCTTCATAATGGTATATTATGCACCTTTTTGAGGATAAGAGCCTATCCATGAATATAGCCACTACCCCAGCTTCACCATGAGGTATCTGTCGCGGGCCATAAATATTGGCATAACGAAGGATAGTATAGTTAAGCCCGTATTCCTCCCTGTAAAACCTTAAATAGTCCTCTGATACAGACTTTGTAATTGCATAAGGGCTTACAGGCGCAGGAGGATATTCTTCTGACGTAGGATATTCCTCTGCCTCTCCATAGATAGCCCCGCCTGAAGAGATAAATATGACCTTTTTTGTCCCATTCTTTCTCGCTGCCTCAAGGACATTTATAAATCCCATAACATTTACAGAGGCGTCAAACTTGGGCTCTTTTACAGATAATGGCACAGATATTTGCGCGGCATGATGATTTATAATATCAGGCCGCTCCCTTTCAACGAGCTTCCCGAACTCTTCACTCCTTATGTCCATAAGGTAAAATTTTGCATCCTTATTGAGGTTTTCCCATTTTCCAGAATACAGATTGTCAACCGCAATACATTCATGCCCCGCCTTTATATATCCATCTACTACGTTTGAGCCAATAAAGCCCGCCCCTCCAGTAACAAGTATCTTCATATAGCAAGCTCCTTTATAAAACAATTAATCCATCATTTATATATTATATTAAATATAATACTTAATACAGCGTAGTTTTGTATTTTTATTCAATCATAAAGTCATCTTCCCAATGCCTTCTTTCCTTTAAGATTGCCCAAACAAGCGCTGTTATGCCGCCGGCAACAAGGCCAAGAGCCCCTGCAATTAACAGGGGATGACAGGGTAATCTATTGTCAGTTTCATCAATTGGGTTTTTCGCAAGGTCATGGTTACAATAAGGACATACTGTAGCGTCCTTATATACCTTTTCTCTACAATAAGGACATCTTATTTTATTAAACATTCTTTTAAAATACCTCTCTTTTTAATGTTTTATTTTACTTTTTATCTTTTCCTCTTTATTACCCTCTTGACAGCCTCAACAATAGAAGCGTCATCTATTCCATAGAGAGTTATAAGCTCTTCTGGGTCTCCTGATGAGCCAAACTTGTCCTTTATCCCAACCATCTCTACTGGAGCGGGGCAATGCTGGCTCAAGACCTCGCATACTGCACTGCCCATGCCGCCGATAATATTGTGGTCTTCCGCTGTAACAAATGCCTTAGTCTCTTTAGCGCATTCAATAATGAGCGTTTTATCAATGGGCTTTATAGATGATATATTGAGAACAGCGGCCTGTATTCCCATTTTATGTAGCGTATCGCTTGCCATAAGCGCCCTTTTAACCATAACTCCTGCCGCAGCGATGGTAACATCAGAGCCTTCCCTTAACTTTAATGACCTGCCAAACTTAAACCCAACATCTCCCTCTTTAAATATAGTGGATACAGGGCTTCTGCCTGTCCTTAAATACACAGGCCCATAATGGTCAATTATTACCTCAAGCGCTGCCCTTAACTCCACAGGGTCAGCAGGAGATACAACTCTCATGTTTGGTATTGCCCTCATAATGGCAATATCTTCAATGGCCTGATGAGTTGCGCCATCAGGCCCTACATCAAGCCCAAGATGGCTTGCCGCTATCTTGACATTAAAATTGGGGTATGCAATGGAATTTCTGGCCTGCTCAACCGCCCTCATAGAGGCAAATACCGCATAACATGCCACTATTGGTATGAGGCCCGTTGAGGCAATCCCGGCAGCCATACTCATCATATTTTGCTCTGCAATGCCGCACTGGATAACACGGTGCGGAAACCTCTCTTTAAAGACATTTATGCCAGTGCCGCCCCCTACGTCAGGGTCAAGCACAATAAAATCATCCCTCTCCTCTGCAAGCCCTGTAAGCGCAAGCCCAAAGGCATCTCTCATAGTAGGCATGTTAATGCTCCTTATGGGATTGGAGATTTTACCCAATCTTCTTTGTTGCTCGGGGCTTGAAGCGCCTAAACACGTCTGCGCCCCCGCGCCTCGAATCTTGGGCAAACTCGCCAATTGCAGGATTTAGATGTTACATCTTATAGTTGTATTTATTTTTATCCAATTATTCAACCCCCTTCACTGTATTTTTTGTATCTTATTATAATGATAACTAAAATTTCTTATTTTTGCCCCTTTCGCCGTGCAGGATTAATGAAAATTTAGATGCTTGGATGGTTGTATGCCAAAGATTTTTCAATTATAGTCTTTCAATATGCCCTATAAAAAATACCTTTAATTTAAAAATGATTAGAGATTATATGGCCATTTTTAGAAAGCCAAAACTGATAAAAAACAATAATTATACATAAAATACAGGAAAGCGAGGTAAGTATGAGCCAGAAGATATGGGGAGGGCGTTTTAATGACAGCACTGATGAGCTTGTTGAAAGGTTTACGGAGAGTGTCTCTTTTGACAAGGCGCTTGCGCCTTTTGACATAAAAGGAAGCATTGCCCATGCCAAGATGCTTGCAAGACAGGGCATTATATCAGATGAAGATGCCAGAAAGATTATAAATGGCCTTGAAAACATAAAACAAAAGATTGATGCAGGCGAGTTTGAATGGGATATAAGGCTTGAAGATGTCCACATGAATATTGAGGCTGCCCTTTCAAAGGATATAGGAGATGCTGGTAGGAGGCTTCATACGGCAAGGAGCAGAAATGATCAGGTCGCAACTGATGTAAGGCTATACCTTAAGCATGAGGCCATTGAGGTTGATGGCCTTATAGGGGAAATCTTATACGCCCTTCTTGAACAGGCAAAAAAATATAAAGATATTGTGATGCCTGGCCTTACGCACCTTCAACATGCCCAGCCTGTTCTGTGGTCTCACTATATGATGGCGTATTTTGAGCAGTTCAGGCGTGATAAGGAGCGGATTTTAGATGCATTCAAGAGGATTGATGTTATGCCTCTTGGCTCAGGCTCTATTGCAGGGGTTGACTTTCCCGTTGACAGAGACTTTGTAATGAAGGAGCTTGGATTCTCAAGCCTTTCAAGAAACAGTATGGACGCAGTATCAGATAGAGACTTTATTGCAGAGTTTATCTTCTGCTCAAGCCTTATAATGGTCCACTTGAGCAGGCTATCAGAAGACCTTGTGTTATGGGCAAGTCAGGAATTTGATTTTGTAGAGCTTCCAGAGAGCTACTGCACAGGCTCAAGCATAATGCCCCAGAAAAAGAACCCAGATTGCCCTGAGATTATAAGGGCAAAGACAGGGAGGGTCATAGGAGACCTTGTCTCTATCCTTACCATCTTAAAGGGTCTTCCGATGACCTATAATAGAGACCTTCAAGAGGATAAAGAGCCGCTCTTTGATACATGCACAACAGTTAAGATGTGCCTCAAGGTTATGACAGGGCTTCTTCATGGGCTTATCCCCAAAAAAGAGAGGCTTATGGAGGCATGTAAAAAGGGCTTTTTGACAGCTACTGACCTTGCAGACTACCTTGTAGAAAAGGGCGTGGCATTCAGGACAGCGCATGAGATAGTTGGAAGGGCAGTATCTTATTGCGCAAGAGAGGGAAAGGAGTTATGGGAGCTTTCTATTGACGAGTTAAGGTCATTTCACCCGCTCATAGGGGAAGACTGTTTTGACGCCATTACAATAAGCGGCTCTATAAACAGGCGGCGCTCAAAGGGCGGCACAGCATTAGAGCAGGTCAATCAGGCAATAAAGGAGGCAGAAGAGTGGCTAAAAGGGCAAAGTTCATAGGAATTATAATCGCGTTCTTTTTTCTCACAGGCTGCGGCAGAAAAAGCCCGCCTGTGCCGCCAGGAACCCTAAGACCAATGCCGCCATCTGATCTGCGTTTTACCATTACGAAGGATGGCGTGTCATTGTCATGGGAGATACCTGTAAGGAATACTGATGGAAGCCCTATCTTTGGGCTAAAGGGCTTTGAGATATTAAAGGCATCATCATCTTCATCATCGTCTTCTTCTCATGCCTCTTGCGCATCATGTGATGCAGTATTTAGCGCCCCTATATGGGTGCCTTTTTCAGGCCATTTAACGCAGGGCGAGCGTATGACCTATGAGGACTATACCCTTAAAAAGGGGATACGATATATTTATAAGGTGCGGACAGTAAAGGGGTTATTTTCAAAGAGCATTTATTCAGAGCCAGTAGAATTTATATGGTATCCCCCGCTTTCAGCCATAACAGGCTTAACTTATACAAAAAAAGAAGATTTTGTGATCTTGAGCTGGAATGGCCCTGCGTATTTTTCTGACGGCGCCCCTGTTATGGAGGATGAATTAAGCCATATTTCATATACCGTTTTAATGAGAAACAGGGTGGCTCAAGGAGAAAAGGCAGGGCGCTGGGAAACAGTCAAGGATAACCTCAAAAAAGATGAATTACGGCTTAACATTAAGGGGCTTAAGGATAAAAAAGAGGGAGCTATGCCCATTAATCCTATCAAAAATCATGAAGTGATATTTAAGGTCTTTCCTGTATTCCATATAGGCAAACAGGAGATAAGGGGAGAGGCATCAGAGGTGATCGCATATCCTGATAAAGAGCCATCACCTCCCCCACCCAAAGGGCTTATTGCTATAAAAAATGAGGATTATATAGAGCTTTACTGGGATTATCCTGAACTGTCAGCGAATATTGGCTTTTGGGTCTTTAGAAAAGGGCCATCAGACATAATATTCAGGTTAAATTCATCCTTAATTAAGGATACAGTCTTTAAAGATATAACGCTTCTCCCAGCAGGCAAATATGTATATTGGGTAGAGGCAGTATGGGTAAAAAGCGGCTTAGATAGAGCCATAGAGAGCGGTAGCGCTTTACATAGTATTTCAAATAGGGTTACTATAGAAATTGAATAGAAAAATTACATAATTATAAGAGGTATAAGGGATTATGATAGAAGAAGTTAACGGTATGCCTTATCCTAATGAGAGTTATAAGAGTTGCATGGCATGTAGCATGAAAGAGGGGAGGCTTTTTATTGAAGATGTCCCAATTGATAAGATAGCTGATGCGTATGGCACTCCTTTTTATGTATATAGCAGCAGGGCAATCTCTGAATGCTTTAATGCCTATAAAGAGGCGTTAAAAGACATCCCTCACATAATATCCTTTGCTGTCAAGGCAAACAGCAACCTTTCAGTGCTTTCTCTACTCAGAAGGGTTGGCTCAGGGGCAGATATTGTATCAGGCGGTGAGCTCTTTAGGGCGCTAAAGGCAGGTATTAAGCCATCAAAGATTGTGTATTCAGGCGTAGGAAAGACTGCCTCAGAGATTGAATATGCCCTTAAGGAAAATATCCTTATGTTTAATGTAGAATCATTTGGAGAGCTTAAGGAGATAGCAAGGATTGCAAAAGAGATGGGAAAGGTTGCCTCAATTGCCATGAGGGTCAACCCTGATGTTGACCCAAAGACGCATCCCTATATCTCAACAGGGCTTTCAGAAAACAAGTTTGGCCTCTCAATAGAAGATGCAATAGAGGCATATAAAATGGCCTTGTCTGATGATGCCCTCAAGATTGTTGGCATAAGCTGCCATATAGGTTCACAGCTTACTGATATAAGCCCTTTTATAGAGGCGTTTAAGAGGTTGTTTATCCTGATTAAGAGAATAGAGGCAATTAAAGGTATAAGGATAAGATATATTGATTTGGGAGGTGGGCTTGGCGTAAGGTATAAGGATGAAGAGCCCCCTACTGCCTTTGAATATGTATCTAAAATAAAGGAGGCTTTAAGGGCAAATAACTCATCTATAACAAGCGCATTTCCATATACGCTTATATTTGAGCCAGGAAGGAGCATTTGCGCCAATGCAGGGCTTCTTGTAACAAGGGCGCTGTATGTCAAGGAGAACAAAGGCAAAAGGTTTTTGGTTGTAGATGCTGCTATGAATGACCTTGCAAGGCCAAGCCTCTATAAGGCATACCATGAGATTGTGCCTGTCGCTTATAGAGACAGTTCCATCAGATATAAATATGACATAGTAGGGCCAATATGTGAGACAGGGGACTTTTTTGCAAGGGCGCGGCTTATGAGAGAGGTTCATCCTGATGAGCTTCTTGCCATAATGAGCGCAGGGGCATACGGCTTTTCAATGAGTTCTAATTATAATTCAAGGCCAAGGTGTGCGGAGATAATGGTTAATGGAGATGACTTTAAGCTTATAAGAAAGCAGGAGACCTATGAAGACCTTATAAAGGGGGAATTTTTGATTTATGACTGATTTAAGACCGCAGAAAAAAGGCATTTCATTTAAAAAGATGCATGGGACAGGAAACGATTTTATCCTGATAGACAATAGGTCTGGGCTAATCCCTTATGAAAATGCACCTGAGATTGCGAAAAAACTGTGCAGGAGAAGGTTCGGGATAGGGGCAGATGGGCTTATCCTGATTGATAATTCAAGGGTGGCTGACTTTAAATGGCATTTTTATAATGCAGATGGAAGCGCTGCTGAGATGTGCGGCAATGGCGGAAGATGCGCTGCAAGGTTTGCAAAGGAAATGGGCATTGCAGGAAGTGCCCTTTCTTTTGAGACCCTGTCTGGCATTATAAGGGCAGAGGTAAGGGGGACATCTGTAAAACTTGAGCTTCCAACGCCTGAGATCATAGAAAAAGATATGGAATTACTGGTGCGCTCTCAACGCATTAAAGGCTCATTTTTAAATACTGGGGTCCCTCACTTTGTGCATATAGTAGATGACATTGAGGCTGTCCCTGTATATGAGATGGGGCGTCTTATAAGACATCATGACAGGTTCTATCCCAACGGGACAAATGTGGATTTTGTGGAGGTAAAAAAAGACAATCAAATTATTGTCCGCACATATGAAAGGGGGGTGGAAGATGAAACCCTTGCCTGCGGCACTGGCGCTGTTGCAAGCGCCATTGCATGCGCTATGGTTAAAGGCGCGTTTCCTCCCATAACAGTAGAGACATGGGGAGGGGAGAGGCTTAAGATATTCTTTGAGATAGCTATGGAAAATAAAAAGGAAAATACCCCCTCAGTCCATAATGTATTTCTTAAAGGCGAGACAGTTATTGTATATTCTGGAATGTTAGATGGAGACTTACGGATTGCAGTCAGTGAGGCAATCGTTGAAGAATAACTTAACCAATTAATTTATAGAAAAAATATCATAAACCAATTTCTAATAACAAGTGCGAAACTTTAATTACTTAACTTAAATACAAAAGGAGGTATCTTTATGAAGATAGAAAAAATTTTGTTTCCAATAGACTTTACTGAGAGCTCAAAGAAGATTATCCCATTTATAAGATTTTTTATAGACAAGTGCGGGGCAGAGCTTCACCTCATCCACGTTATAAGCGGGCCTGAAGAGTTTTCAGGCTTTGAGATGGGCGCTGCATGGTATTCTTCTTTTGAGCAGGAATTGAGACAGGGCGCTCAAAAGGCAATGGAGGGGTTTGTATTAGGGGAATTTCCTGATGATATAGGATTAAAGGCGGATGTACTGATGGGCGATGCGATTGATGAGATTATAAGATATGCAGAAGATAATAATATTGACATCATAGTAATGGGAACTCATGGGAGAAAGGGGATAGAAAAGATAATGTTTGGAAGCGTTGCAGAAGGTGTTGTTCAGGGGGCGTCATGTCCGGTGATAACTGTAAATCCCTACAAGGTGGCTCTGTAACACAGGGGGGAATTTTATCCCCTAAGACAATCATTACAACCCATCTTAATGCCGATTTTGATGCAGTTGCCTCATGCATTGCCGCCAAAAAACTGTATAAAGATGCTCATATTGTCCTCCCTGGCTCTCAGCAGAGGGATGTAAGACGTTTTTTGAATGAGCATGTGGGGCTTAAGGCGGAGTTTCTTTCATTAAGTCAGGTATCTCTTAGGGATTGCTCCTGCCTTGTAGTGGTGGATACCTGCGAGATGGAAAGGATCGGAAGGTTTTCGGACCTAATTAAAGACCCTCTTATGCCTGTAGAGGTGATTGTATATGACCACCACAATTTGCAGCCCATCTCTAACCATGCTTCCAGTCGTTTTTCACAAATCAAGCCAGACAGGCTTGTTTATAAGCCCTATGGCTCAAACACCGCAATCCTGACAGGTATTTTACGGCAAAAGGGCATTGTGCCCTCAAAGGATGTGGCGACACTCCTTGCCCTTGGCATATATGAAGATACTGGCTCATTTCAGTTCCTTTCAACTACCCCTTATGACCTTAAGGAGGCGGCGTGGCTTATTAAGGAGGGAGCCTCGTTAAAAGAGATTTACCGCTATATCTCAAGGAGATTTACCCCTGAGCATATTGGGATGTTAAACGCCCTTATGGAAAATGCCAGAATGCTCTCAATAAATGGGCAGATGGTGTGCATTGTCTCAACATCATGGCCTGAATATGTGGAAGACCTTTCGCTGGTCGTGCACGAATTAATAGATATGATGGATATGGAGGAGGTAAGCGCCCTTTTTGCCATTGTGCTGATGGGAGATATGATTGTTATTGTTGGAAGGAGCAGGGATGAGCGAATTGATTGTAGAGAAATATTAAAGGGTCTTGGAGGGGGCGGGCATCCCTTGGCCTGCTCAGCCATTATAAGAGGCATGACCCTTATAGAGGCTGAAGAGACCATTATATCTGTCTTATTTAAGTCAGTTGGGGGGAAATGGCCAACTGTAAGGGACATAATGTCTTCACCTGTTTTATATGTGTATCCGGATACCCCTATCATTGAGGCGCATGATATGCTGACGCGCTATGGGATAACAGTGCTCCCTGTGCTTAAGGAAGATATGTCTGTTATTGGGATTATCAGCAGGCGCACTATTGAAAAGGCCATATATCATGGCCTAAAAGAGCTTCCTGTAAGTGAATATATGATAACGGACTTTAAGGTAATATCCCCTGATGCAGGCTTTGGCGAGGTTGAAGAGATTATCATAGGCGGCAGGCAACGGTTTGTCCCTGTTGCAGAAAAAGGAAGGTGTATTGGCGTTATTACCAGAACTGACCTTATAGAGATACTCATAAAAGACCCTCCTGTAAAGGGTAAGCCGTTATTTGAGTCCAGGAGGAGAGAGAGAGACATATCCTCCATTTTGAGGGAGAGGCTTCCAGACAGGGTCTTTAATCTCTTAAGGGAGCTTGGAAGGATAGGCGATGAGGCAGGTATGGGCGTATATGTGGTGGGCGGATTTGTAAGGGACCTGCTTTTAAGAAGGGATAATCTTGATCTTGACATAGTGATAGAAGGAGATGGGTTAAGGTTTGCAGGGCTTTTGAAAGATACATATAATGCGAAGATTACCGCTCATAAGAAGTTTAAGACGGCAAAGGTTGTGTTTAATGATGGGTTTAAGCTGGATATTGCAACAGCACGCTTTGAATATTATGAATACCCTGCCGCAATGCCCACTGTGTCCCTATCTTCATTAAAGCTGGATCTATATCGCCGGGACTTCACCATAAATACCCTTGCAGTCAGGCTAAACCCAAAAGACTTTGGCATGTTAATAGATTTCTTTGGGGGGCAAAGGGACATAAAAGACAGGTGTATAAGGGCGCTCCATAGCCTCAGTTTTGTTGATGACCCAACAAGGATACTGAGGGCAGTGAGATTTGAGCAAAGATTTGGCTTTAAAATAGGAAAACACACATTAAGGCTTATTAAAAACGCCAAGAAACTTAAATTATTTGAAAAACTTTCAGGGAAAAGGATACTTACAGAGTTAAGGCTAATACTTG
>JALWQB010000140.1 GCA_026994795.1 Deltaproteobacteria bacterium | reverse complement strand
ACTGATTGCCATTGCAATATGGGCAACAGGCTTTTTGATCCTCACCCTGCTTTATAAGGTTGCAATCTCTGTAAGGGAGCAGGAGCTGACATAGCAGTAGATTGAGAAAAGCTGGTTATTAAGAGAGAAAAAAGGGGGCATATAGAAAGGAAAGAGCTTATATAGCCCCCTTAACTATTTAAACTCCTATCATAAGGATAATATGTAACTTCGTATTAAAGATTACCGCATAATTCGCATCTAATCCTTATCAAAGCTAATGTCAACCATTTTTTGTTATTTGAGAAAATTTTCTTAAGTAATGACATTGGGCTGCTACTTGTATATTCAAGCAGGTATATAATATTTTTACAGTTAAGGGATGGCCTATTTAACAATGGGTTATTCTTAAATAAATGGGGGCTGTATTGGCCTTCTTCCTTTATCAGCCCCCATATTTTCTGATTTTTTTCTTTAATATGCCTCTTCATATTCTAAATCATTCTTTGAAAGCTTATGTCCTAAGAACAGATACACCCATGTTTGATATGCAATGACAATAGGAACCATAACAAGGGCAACGCCAAGCATGATCTTGAGTGTAAGCTGGCTTGATGCGGCATTCCATATTGTAACATTATAATCAGGGTTCATAGAACTCGGGAGGAGGCGTGGATAAAGCCCTGCAACCCCAAACAGGGCAACTCCTACGATATGAATGGAGGAGGTTATCCAGGCCCTGACCTCTGTCCCTGACTTTATAAATGTCCTCATTATAATGAGCGCCCCTACTCCAAGGAGAGGGATGATTATAAGATATGGATATTTAAAATAATTATCAAACAGATCTGTCTTTATCCATGTAGCTCCAAGAAATATGACCGCCACAATGACCTGTGCTGCCCATGTCTTTTTAGCGGTTTCTATCGCCCTTGCATGAAGGTCCCCCTGAGTCTTTACAGCAAGCCACAATGCCCCGTGAGTTAAAAACATGAGCACAAAGAGGATGCCTCCAAGTATGCCGTATGGGTTTAAAAGGGTAAACAGGCCGCCGTGGAATATTCCGTCTTTATCTATTGGGATGCCCGCAAATATATTGGCAAACGCCACGCCAAGCAGCAGGGCGGGCAAGAAGCTTCCCAGGAAGTGGAATATATCCCACAGAGAGCGCCACCCATCGCCTTCTACCTTATTTCTGAACTCAAAAGTAACGCCCCTTGCAATAAGGCTGAAGAGCAGGAGCAAAAGCGCTGAATATAGGCCATTAAACATTATGGCATAGGCAGTGGGAAAAGCGGCAAATGTGGCCCCACCTGCTGTTATAAGCCATACCTCATTACCGTCCCAGAATGGCCCCATTGCATTATACATATATCTTTTATCCTCATCAGACCTTGCAAGAAACGGCATCAATGTCCCAATGCCAAGGTCAAATCCGTCAAGCATAAAATATGCTGCCCAAAGAACGCCCCAGAGCATAAACCATATTGTTTCCAGCATAGTTGCACCTCCAATTTATTTTATGGCCTCAGGGCCTTTTCTTGCATATTTTGCAAGGAGATAAAAGTCAATTAATCCCAAAAAGCTATAGAAAACTACAAATGCTGTCAATGATATCCATACTTGTGATGTCGTAAGGACGCTTGCTGCATCTCTTGTCTTCATAAGGCCATATACAATCCAGGGCTGTCTTCCAACCTCTGCCACCATCCATCCCGTCTCTATAGCAATATATGGAAGGGGTATCATATAGACCAGAATCTTTAAAAGCCCTTGGGCATTTTCTATCCGATTACGCTTTATCCATGCCAATATGGCAATAAGACCAAATAAAAACCCAAGCCCTACCATGATCCTGAAACTGATAAATGTAAGGACAACTGGCGGACGTTCCTCTTTTGGAAATTCCTTCAGGCCCTTTACCACTGCATCAGGAGAATGGTGGGCAAGAAGGCTCAACATACCTGGTATTGGCAGGAGTTCTACAGAATTTTTTTCATTTTCCTCATCCGGAATGGCAAAGAGATACATTGGCGCAGACTGTTCAGTTACCCATAAGGATTCCATTGCCGCAAGTTTTGCAGGTTGGGCCTCAGCCACTTCAGAGCCATGAAGGTGGCCGTTAAATATCTCAAACAGGGCAAATATGAGGGTAAATGTAGCTGCCAACCTGAAAGACTTCTTAAAAAATCTGATTTCATTTCTCCTTAAAAGGTGCCATGCAGATATACCCATAACAAAGAAACCGCCCAGTATATATGCGCCGCTTACAGTATGAAAAAATTCATATATCCCAAATTTATTTGTTATCACCGCGATAAAATTTTCAAGCTCTGCCCTCCCGTTTCTCAATACATAACCTACTGGGCGCTGCATCCAGCCATTGGCAATGAGTATCCACAGGGCCGAGATATTTGAGGCGATGGCGACAAGCCATATAAACAGGGCGTGGGTCTTTGGTTTAACCCTGTCCCATGTAAATATCCAGACGCCGATAAATGTGCTTTCAAGATAAAATGCGAGGGTTGCCTCAATTGCCAAAAGTGGCCCAAAGATGTCACCTACATACTTTGAATAGGCGGACCAGTTTGTGCCAAACTGGAACTCAAGCGTGATTCCAGTTACTACCCCAAGGGCAAAGTTTATGAGAAACAATTTGCCCCAAAATTTTGCCGCCCTCTTATAATCCTTATCGCCTGACCTTACATACATCGTCTCATAAATAGCTGTGAGGACAGAGAGCCCCAATGTGAGCGGGACAAAAAGAAAGTGAAACATTGAGGCAGCAGCGAATTGAAGCCGCGAAAGCATTACAACATCCATATAATACCTCCTCCTTTTTTAATTGAAGCTTAAATCATGCACCTTGACGTGCATAGTTTCATTAGATTTAAATTAGGCTCATGATAATTACCTAACTTATCTAATTGCAACCCAAATTTTTTGCATGCTCTTCCATTAATTTCCGATAGAATTTCCATTAATCTCTATATTATATCATTTCTTTTTACAATATAAAGGGCAATACCTGCAAAAGTCCCTAAAAAGTCTATAACCCTTGCAATGCCTTAAAGGTTATAGTAAAAAATGTCATAAAAAAGGATGGGAGGGAGTAAAAGATGTTTCTTAATCAGAAAGAGACAGGTTTAAAGTGCAAGGTGTGCGGCTGTGACCTTGAATTGTGCATGCGCTGAAGAAGGATTGCCCTTAGGTGTAAGGGTTGCTCAAAGTTATTCTCCTTATCTGAATATTCTGACCAAATAGATGGAGAAATAGAGAGACAGCTTGCTCTCGTAAGATCTAATAGGGTGTAATGCAACCAGTTGTAGAGGCAAAGTCTATATATAAGACCTATATAGATAATGAAAGAGAGGTTGTCATATTAAATGGTCTGAATTGTATGTTCAAAAAGGGTGAGATTGTTGCCATAATGGGGGCATCTGGCGTGGGAAAGACAACCCTTATCCATGTTTTAAGCTCATTGGATGCGCCGAATAGCGGCATAGTAAGGCTCCTTGGGGTAGATATTAATGCCCTGTCTCAAAAAGGTCTCTCGGATTTTAGGAATAAACATATAGGTTTTGTCTTTCAAATGCACCACCTGTTGTCAGAGTTTTCTGCCTTTGAAAATGCCTGTATGCATTATTATATAGGAGGACAAAAGCCTAAAGAGGCATCTGTTTTTATAAAAGATCTTTTTTCCATGCTTGGGCTCTCAGATAAAATAAATAGCCCTATATATAAACTTTCTGGCGGAGAGAGGGAGAGGGTGGCTATTATAAGGGCGATGGCAAAGAGACCTGAGCTGTTATTTGCTGATGAGCCGACAGGCAACTTAGATGAGCGTTCCTCTGAAAAGGTGGCTGAGCTGTTTAAGGTGTTGAATGCAAGGTTTGGGACAACAATTATATTTGTGACCCACAATACAGGGCTTGCCTCTATTGCAGACAGGGTTTTTACCCTGACAAACGGAATAGTTAAGGAGACCAACCTATGAGCTTTGGGGCTAGGTATAAGCATATAAAGCATAACTATATGAAATATGATAAATATAACAATGAAGATACTATTTATCTTATAAAGATTATAATATCTTTTAATAAGGCGGTTAAGGACGCATTGTATGCTGTTTTGAGTATATTTTGCCTGTCATTTACGTTTTGGGGCATATTCTGGAGCATATATCCTGCCTCCATTGTATATGCAGAGGCATTAACAAGAAATGACCTTGGGATATGTGTTTATAAAGGTGATTTTTTAGGCCATGACAGTCAAAAATGGCTCTTAGATGGGTTCAGACGCAGGATCGTTAAGGGGCTTTTTGAGGGCAATATAACCAAAGTTAAAGAAGTTAAAGATAAAATTGATATTGGAAATATTGATGTTGAAAGATTTGAAAACGATACGTCAGGCTCAAAGAAAAAAAGGATAGGGGATTGCTTATGGGGCATAGAGCCTACAGTGGCAGTTGTAGGCAATTTTGTAACCTATGACCTAAGATTATTGTGGCGGATGTCCCGGCGGCAGCCGCCCATACTCATTTCAAGGCAGGGGCATATTGATAAGAGAGATGAGGTCATATCACGGCTTATAACCAATCTATTAGAAGAGATAAATGCGCCTTTGCGTGTTAAGGCTATAAAGGTCATTGGCAATAGGAGGGCGGATACTGATGCAATCTTACAACATGCGCCTCTGAGAGAGGGGCAAAGGTATGACCCTTCAAGCATAAGGGATGCAATAAAGTCAATTTTTTCAATGGGTTTTTTTGATG
>JALWQB010000139.1 GCA_026994795.1 Deltaproteobacteria bacterium | reverse complement strand
TCCTTGACCCTCGTTTTTCAGACAAGTTCGGCCTTACAAGAGAAGAGGTGAAGGCAGCGCTGGATGAGTATGGGCTTTCACATCGGATGGATGAGGTGGACAAGTGGTATAATGGATATAAGTTTGGGGAGCATATCATCTTCAACCCTTGGTCAATATTAAACTTTGTAGATAAGAACCCTCAATATCCTGAGCCCTATTGGGCAAATACATCTTCAAACGCCCTTATAAAGGAATTGATTATTGACGGCGGCCTTGAGGTGCGAGAGAAGGTGGAGCGCCTTATTGCTGGAAAGGACATTATCTCTGTCATTGACAAGAATATCGTATTTCAGGGGCTAAGGGAAGATGAGGAGGCCATTTTCAATCTCTTCTTCTTTAGCGGTTATTTAAAGTGCGTGGAGATATTGCCTGATGAAAGGAGGCTACGATGCAGGCTTTCTGTGCCCAATCAGGAGATGCAGTATATTTTTGAAACCATTATTGCCAGATGGCTCCGCTCTGCCTTTCAGAACCGCAAGCTCACGACCATGCTCCGCTCTCTGGTAAACGGAGACATAGAGACCTTTGAGAGGCTTCTTAACGAGTTTGTCATAACCACGCTCTCATTCTTTGACGCCAAGGGGAAAAACCCAGAGGCTGTATATCAGGCATTTGTGCTTGGAATGCTCCTTAACCTTGGCCAAGAGTATGAGATAAGCTCCAATCGTGAGCTTGGCTATGGGCGTTATGATATACTTGTCATCCCCAAAAGCGACCATTCAAGGCAGGCAGTGCTCCTTGAGATGAAGAGCATTGCGGGCTTTTACAAGGAAGACCCTCACAAGGCAATGCAGGATGCGGTAGAGCAGATCGGAAAGAGGTCTTATGCAAGGGAGCTTGAGGCCAGAGGCTTCAAGGATGTCATTAAGATAGCTGTGGTCTCAGATGGAAAGAGGGTATGGGTGAGGGAGGTTTAACCTATTTGTCCCCTACAGATGGACAAATGTATAACTGAATTACGACAAGATACCAACAAACGATTTGAGTAACTGCGTCAGGATACCAATAAACGATTTGAAGAGTTACGGCTGGATACCAATAAGCGTTTTAACGATACTGACAACAAGATAAGCGACCTGCGCAAGGACAATAATAAGCGCTCTGACGAGATTATAACCTTTCTCTGGATAATCGCTGCTATTTTTACAACCATCACGGCTGCTGTAATAGCCCTGCTTATATGGGATACACTGCTGTAAGATATGCACTCAAAGAGATAGAGGAAAGGCTCAAAAAGGACTATGGTATTGAGCAAATCAATAAGGTGGTAGATGCCCTGCGCATGAGGGTAAAAAGGATGTGGAGTTCGCCAGTAATTTGGGCTGATGGCCGAAAACAATAAATATCTAAAGTTTCGCAGTAAAAATAGCAAATAAAAATGTATTTAACTTATTGAAAATATAAGAAAAGAGACCAAAAGGGTAGTTGCAATATAGCATGCTTGACAAAACTAACTTACTAAAAACATTAAAAAAGAAGGACTGCCACAAAGAACCATATTCCATGTCAAATTTATTTGCACGAGGAAGTTTCAAAAATGAAGTTTTTAACTGGCATAATCTTATCTATATGTTTTTATTATAAATGATTGGTAAGTTGGAATAGGGGCCATTATGAGACAAGAATTGATAGTAAATACTACATTTCCGGATACAAGAAAAGAGTTTCTGTCAAGTCCACTACTTTGTCATAGAATGAAGACTGATAATTTTATACAACTTATTAATTTTATAGAGAAAAATATCATAAGTCAATTACTAATAACAACTGCGAAACTTTAGTAAATATTTTACTTGTTGATTATGACAAAATTCTTATTAAATGTTTAAAAGGAACTAAAAAATGAATAAGGAGTATATTGTAAAATGTATAAAAGAGTTACCTAATGAGGTTGCAAACGACTTATTATATTATATTAAATACTTAAGGTCTATTTCTCCTAAAAAGGAGGAAAATAATAAAGGGTTTAGCTTTGATTGGGAAGGTAGTTTGTCAGAGTTAGCGGACCAATATACTTCTATGGGACTTCAACATAAGGCTATGGAATGGAGATGAAATATTTAATAGATACAAATATTTTTCTTGAGATAATGCTTTTGCAGGATAAGGCACAAAAGTGTAAGGATATTTTATTTAAATATCAAGGCGATATTGCGTTATCGGATTTTTTGCGTAATCCGATGCAAAGTGGCCACCGATTCCGATGAATATGGCCACTGATTTGGGTCTTAGAAGTCCTGATACTGATTCTTTGACAGGAGAAGAGAAGAAGGTGCAGATATTTGTGTCAGCCCTTGGAGCAAGTTCTTATATATACGTAGAGGGGCAATCTGGTCAGGACAAGCGGAATTGGATACGAGGTCACATAAATGCTTTCAAATACATGGGTGGTGTGCCGGAGATCATAGTGCCAGACAATTTGAAATCAGGTGTAATCAAGCCATCGTATTATGAGCCTGAGCTCAACCCCATGTATGAACAGTTGAGCCTTCACTTTAGGCATGAAAGAAAAAATTCAGCATAAAGACACATCAGACTATATACTTGAACATTTGAGGCGAAGAGAGGAGACAAGAAACGCCCTTTCCTATGAGGTATATCCTGCACTTTCTCCAATGGCGCGCGCCCTTATTTTGAGCTGCGTCTCTCCTGCAACTGATACCACCAATATTGAGCAGATAATAAAGGGTGATTTCGGCCTTTCAGTCAATATCCTAAGGGCAGCAAATTCAGCATTTTATGCCTTTGATAAAACTTCTCTTTTTTCCATAAGGCAGGCTATAACCATGTTAGGGCTTAACACAGTGGCGCAAGTAGCTTCTGATATGCCAAGGATTACTAAAAAGGCATTATTTGAGCAATATGGACAGGGACAATATCCCAACTGGGTTATACTTGGGGCAAAGTCAATTTTTTCAGGGATGTTGTCTGACATGTTGATACGCCATGCCTCATGGCCTGACCCTGACAGGATATTTTTCTTATCTGCTTTTTTAGAGATTGGAGAGACCTTTATTGCCTTTGCTCAGGAGGAGCGCTATAAGGCATATAGGAGGCTGAGGTGGAAGAAGGGAGGGGCGTCTATTGCTCAGACAGAGATTTTTGGATTTACATTTGATGACATTACAATAGCCCTTATGAAAAAATGGAATTTTTCACAATGCCTTGAAAATGCCCTTTGGATAAAAAAGGCGATTTATAAGGGAAAAGTATCCATAACTCCTACAGAGCCATGTATTGCAGTACTAATAGAGGGGCTTATTGATTGTGCAGGGAAAAGCGGCATGAGGGCATTTAGATTACAGGAAAAGATAAGGGATTCGCTTAAGGGCATTTTTAATATCTCTAATAAACAGTTTGGCACAGCGCTCAGAGATGCTATCACGCACCTTGAGCGTTATTCAGCGGTATATTACGAAGTTGTCGATTCCTATGGATTGCTTGATAACCTCTTATTTTAGAAAGATATTAGATAATACCTAATCTTAAATCCTGCAATTGGCGAGTTTGCCCAAGATTCGAGGCGTGAGGGGCGCAGACGTGCCTGTAGGGGCGAAAAATTTTTCGCCCCTACATCGTCTCGTTTAACATAAGAGATTGGGTAAAATCGCCAATCCCGAAGGGCGGCAAAAGGGGGCAAAAAAGCTGAGATTTGTGTTCACTCAAAAAGTGAATTTTACAGACAAGTTTAATGTTAGCTAACCCCTTATTTATTCGTTTAAGATTCATTTTTGCCCCCTTTTGCCGTGCAGGATTTAGAGATAACTATTACGGCTTTAGCTTCCTTACCGTAACAGGAAAAAGGATAAGGCCTTATTAGACGGTGATATTACCTTTATAGTAACTTCTCTCATGTTATCATCTTCTATTATGACCTTTTGTGCCTTATCTTCTTCGTTTTGAAAAGGTACCTTAGCGTCATCCGCACCCAATACATCCTCACTGGATGCTACAGGCTCAAATTCCATCATTAATGGGGTTGATATAATCTCATATCTCCATCCATCTTCCATCCCTGTTATCTCTCCGTCCAGATACTCATTATTTAATGTATCAAGAGATGGCAGTATCTCATAATATACTATCTTCGCTGCCATGCCAAAGTCTTTTATCTGCATTGCCCTGAGGGTTGCCCTGTAGTTCTGGGTTATCCCTGCCATTGCCACCCCTATTGCTATTGCGCAAATGGCAGTGGCCACTATCACCTCCATTAGCGTAAAGCCTGCTTCTTTGCTTGAATATCCCATTAACGACATCGCAAAATATAGACCTTGCCTTTTTGGATTGTTGACTATATTATCCCCCATTGTAAAAATGACAATACCCCAATAGTTAGCATCAAGTATCATAAGGCTTGGATGCAAGGATAACCCATGAAGATTTCAGATAATTTTGTAGCGCATAAGGTGAAGGTTGAGCTTGGAAGCCGCTCTTATGACATCTTAATCGGCTTAGGGAGCCTTTCAGACTGTCATAAACATATAAAAAGGCTCTTCAGCTCAGGCTCCCTTTTTATGATAAGCGATGACAATTGTTTTGACCTCATTGGCCATGACCTTATAAGGCTCCTTGCAGAAAACGGCCTGTCCGTAAGGTCAGTGGTATTCCCTATGGGAGAGGGGTCAAAAAACCTCAGGACAGTAGAGAACATATCAAGCGAGCTTGCACAAAAGGGCGCTGACAGGCATAGCGTAATTATAGCGCTTGGAGGCGGTGTTACTGGAGATAT
>JALWQB010000138.1 GCA_026994795.1 Deltaproteobacteria bacterium | reverse complement strand
GGGTAGTCAAGGTGTGCCATAGGGGTACTCGTAGAGTTTGTCCTTGACGACCCTTTGAAGAGTGTTGCAAATTTTGGTAATTTTATTTGTTCGTAACACTTGACAAATAACACAATTGCTAAATCCTACTCTTAGCAAGATTGTATTGTAGCTAAATCCTGCAATTGCAGGGTTAGGATTTATGCATTAACCAATGCCAATACAGCTCAGACAGATAGATATCGCCTTTTTAAAGATACCTTGCGCCTCTTTGGTATAAATCCCAACAAATACAGCGATAATAGATAAAACAAGAGACAATGTAAATATTATGCATCTGCTTTTTATAATCATAGGGCGTACCTTTCAGACTTTTCGCCTAAATCCTGTTTACCACCTTTTGCCGTGCAGAAATTAGGTGCCTGTTAAAATATCCTCATAATGTCATCAATGCCTATAATGCCCATCTCCATCTTTCTTATGGCATCTTGCGCCATTGATATCCATGTATCCCTTTTAAAGATAGCCTCTTTAATGCCCTGCATATTCAGGTTAGATATATCCCCCTTTATATCTGTCTTTACCTCCAACAGCTCATGCACAGGCACTCTTCCTGTAATTCCTGTGCCAGTGCATGACTTGCATCCCCTTTTCCCCTTACGGTATATATGCCTGTTAAAAGACATCTTAGGAGGCGTCACCGCCTTAATCCAATTTTTTTCAGTATCAGTCAAATGCTTGCTTTCCACCTTTTCCATACATTCAGGACAGAGTCGCGGCAAGAGCCTTTGTGTAAGTATGCCTATAAGGGCCTCGGCAATATCAAGGCCGTTTATGCCAAGGTGATTAAGCCTCAAAATTGCCTCAACTGAGCCTCCAGTATGAAGCGTGGTCAATACAAGGTGACCGGTTAGCGCTGCCCGTATGGCAGTCTTTGCGGTTTCAGGGTCTCGCATCTCCCCTATAAATATTACATCAGGGTCGGCTCTCAAGAATGCCTTTAAGGCATCTGAGAAACCAAAGGAACGCTGGCGGGAAATCTGGATCTGGCTTATACCGTCCTGAACAATCTCAATTGGGTCTTCAGCTGTCCATATTTTTAATGATGTGTCTTCCTTAATAAAATTCAAAAATGCGTGGATAGTAGTGGTCTTTCCCGAACCAGTGGGGCCTGAGACTATAAAGAGGCCGCTCGGACGTTTAAGACACTGTCTCAGGCTGTCAAACACCTCTGGGGCAAACATAAGCTCATCAATTGTCCTGAACCTTTCCTGCCTGAGAAGCCTTATAACAACATCCTCAAGCCCGTCTCCCCTTGGCAGTGTAGCAATTCTTATGTCAATAGGGCCATCCTTTGTCCTTAACCTTATACGTCCGTCCTGCGGGACCCTCTTTTCAGATATGTCAAGATGAGCCATTATCTTGTATCGCGAGATAAGGGGAATAATATACGCCTTTGCCGCATCCATATAATGCCGCATTCTGCCATGAACCCTGAACCTTATCTGGGCTTTTGAGCTAATTGGCTGATATTCAATATGAATATCAGATGCTCTTTGAGAAATAGCATCTATAATTATCTTTTTTGAAAGCCTTACAACCATGCTGTCTTCATGGCTTATTGCCATAGACACATCGTCCTGCGAGGTCTGAATAGTTGAATGCTTATCTATTGTATCCAGCGCTTCAGTCTGGGATGTTGATGATATTGCCTTGAGCTCATCAGGGCTCAGCAGGTCTTTATGGCCTGTGTCTGATGAGTCAGTCTTTGCAAGCGCCTTATCTATAAAGGCAAGTATTGAGGCTGGAGACGCAAGGGAAATTTTTACAGCGCCCTTTCCGAACAGGGCCTCTATTGACGAAGTAATATCCTGAGTTATGGGGTCAGCCACTGCCGCATATACTATTTCTTTTTCATTAGGATCGCCTTTCTCCCCCTTTTCTCTGGCAATCTTATATGGCGTAATGAGATGACGTCTTAAAAAGGGGAGACTCAGACCAAAAAATTTATCCATAGCAAGGCTTGGGTCAATGAGGTTGAGGTCTATATAAGGCATCCCAAGCGAGGCGGCCATAATATTAGTCGCCTCTTCCTCATCTATGTCCTGTTGTGAAGATAATACCTTTTGGAGGGGCTCTCCACTTATAACCGCCTGCTTTATGAGCCTCTTTGCAAGGTTACTATGCATAATCCCTTTACTTGATACATAGGCCGTAAATCTTTCTGGCGCTGGCGTATGTCTCTCGCCCCTTAGCTCATGCCTTAGGGTTGCCTCTATTATGGATGTCCCTATATCTGCAATAAGGGATTCTATATGGGTCTTTGGCAAAAATTTATCTTTTTGAGGCAAGACCAAAAGAATGACACCATTTTTTTCGCCTATGAATATTTTTTTTATAAAAAAGGCAAATTTTGACAATAATGGATACATAAATAAAAGACAGCCTTGCGGGAGGCCTATGTTGTGAGAAGACAGCCCTGTTACCGACTCAATAAATATTGCCCTATCCTGTGCATCCATAGAGAGAAAACCCTTTAAATCACCCTCTCTTTCCCTTACAAACTCATCAATTGCCTTCCCCTCATGGATAACTCCCTTCTTAGTTATAATAATAATCGCCCTTGCCCCAAATAAGCGCCTTATATGGGAGAGGATATGATTTTTCATGTCATGAATAGAGGTTGAGGCAAACAGCCTCCTTATCACCTCAAGGATTATACCCCTATTCTGAGTGAGCATGGCATAGTTCTTTTTTATGCCCTCACGGTAAAAGTGAGTCTTATTCCCAAAATATCTATCTAAAAACAGGTGAAATGAACCTGCCCTTTCAAGGCGAGGCACAAGTACGGAATCATAAAACTCAATTATATTTAAGAGCATGTCCTGATAACTTTCATAACGCACGGCTGAAATTTTTTTAAGATACTGAGGCTGCTCATAATTATAGGCATCATTTAGTTCTTTCCAGAGGTTGTTAAGGGATGAAAGCATATCAGGGCAGGTCACTTGAGCCAAAATATCAGCAGTCTCTACAATGCCTGCGGCAGTTACGGCATCAGATGACGGCGGAGGGATTTCTACGCTGGGCTCATAAAGCGCTGTCTTGGATATAACAAAGGCGACCCCTTTTATAAGCTCATCTTTAAGTTTATGTCCCTTTAAAAAGGCCGTTATAAACTTAATACCTCTTTCAATGTGTCTAAAGGTAAAAGACCCTTCTTTAATATCCTTTTCGTCAGGACGTCTCCTCAAAAATCCTATGTCATGGAAAATAGATGATAAAAAGATAACAAGTTTCGTGGATTGGGCGACAGCGCCCTTCTGGGCATTGTGGCTTTCCATACCCTTTATTATCCTGCCCGCAGTAAGGGCGGTGAAAATAACATGGTTAAGATCGGAATAAGGGGCATTGCAGGGGAAAAAATATCTGCTTTTTCCTCCATAGAAATCAATAAGGACATTATAAAATTGAGAGGCCATTGAGATAGCTGTATCATCTAATGAATAAAGAGATATAATATCGTTAAAAGAGATATTTTTTATCATGACTTTTATTTATTGAGGCATTTATCATCTCTTTAGCTAAAGCATATTGCCTAAATCCCCCTGCCTTGAAATGTGATATAAGGTTTGGGCTCTTCTGTCAAGAAAAATAATCTCCTTTGGAGCCAATTATCATACATCTGATCTTCCAAGGTGATTCGGCAGCTTAAAATTAAGCCATCTTATTAAGATTATATAATATTTTAATGAATTGCGGGCGTTGTACTTAGGAAACATGCTAAAATCGGACAATTTATCTGTTGACAACAAACGTCTGATTTATCTATTGGAAAAATGTCATTATAGTTTTATAGTAATGGCAATGCCCTGAAAGAAATAAATGGAGGTATGTTTGAAATTATGATGGATGATATAAGGTCTCGTGCCAACTTCAAAAAGACAATCTTATGGATATTTGCAATCTTAACATTTTTCCTGATAGGAGTTCATCAGATAAATGCCTTATCTTCTTCCAAACAGGAGGAAAGCATATTTAAACAGCTCAAGATGTTTGCAAACGTCCTTGAGATAGTAAAGGAGAATTATGTAAAAGAGGTATCAATCCACGATCTTATATATGGGGCAATAGATGGTATGCTCAAATCCCTTGACCCGCACTCTTCATTTATGAAGCCAGAGGCCTATAAAGAGCTTCAGATAGAGACAAAAGGGAGCTTTTCAGGTATTGGCATAGTAATATCTATAAAGGATGGGATGCTCACTGTGGTCTCCCCAATTGAAGGCACTCCTGCATATAAGATAGGCCTTAAATCTGGCGATAAGATAGTAAAAATTGGCGGAAAGAGCACTAAGGACATGAGCCTAATGGATGCGGTAAAGCTTATAAGGGGGAAAAAGGGGACAAAAGTAACACTTAGCATTTTTAGAGAGGGATGGAGAAAATTAAAAGATTTTTCAATAATAAGGGATATTATTCCAATAATCAGCGTAAAACACCATTTATTAGATGATAAATATGGATATATAAGGATAAGAAATTTTCAAAAGAAGACTATAGGGGAATTACAAAATGCCCTTAAGGAAATTGAAAAAGAGTCAGGCGGCCTGTTAGGGCTTATAATTGACCTTAGAAACAACCCTGGAGGGCTCCTTGATCAGGCAGTAAAGGTTGCAGATGAATTTATTGACAGTGGCCTTATAGTCTATATAAAGGGCAGGATAAAGGGACAGGAGATGAAGTTTGAGGCGCATTCTGACAATGGAGCTCATTCTTATCCGATAGTAGCGGTAGTAAA